>NZ_JALKVM010000262.1:0-77120 GCF_057440575.1 Johannesbaptistia floridana | reverse complement strand
GTAAAAGCTTACACAGATTTAGAATCTCACTTAGCAGGCAAAGATGAATTAATCACCAAAACTGAAGCTAAGGTAAAAGATTTAGAATCTCACTTAGCAGGCAAAGATGAATTAATCAGCCAAACTGAAGCTAAGGTAAAAGAATTAGAATCTCACTTAGCCAGGAAAGATGAATTAATCACCAAGGCTGAGACTAAAGCTTCTAATCTCCAAACTGAAATCCAAGGCTTAAAAGCAGAATTAGCGAAGGAAAAAACCTCACAAATAACCATAAAACAAGAAATAGAACAACAAAAACAAACCATAGCAGAATTAAGGACATTAGCCACTATTGGGGAGTCTCAACTCAGAAAACGCTATAAGTATACGGAAACAAGAAAATAATTGAACAATGTGTGTAGTAGGACTTTTGAATCAAAAACATGAATTCAGATAACTATATAATCCGAGTAATGAATCGAGATGAAGTCAATCTGGCTATAGAATTAGCTAGTTTAGAAGGCTGGAATCCCGGTTTGTATGATGCTGATTCTTTTTATCAGGCTGATTCTCAAGGATTTTTAATAGGAGTTCTAAATGAAGAACCAATCGCTACTATTTCGGCAATAAGATATGGAAAAACATTCGGGTTTTTGGGTTTTTATATTGTTAAAAACCCCTATCGAAACAAGGGTTACGGAATTAAAATTTGGAATGCAGCTATTAAGCATTTATCAGGAAGAAATATTGGATTAGATGGTGTAGTAAGTCAACAAAATAATTATCAAAAATCAGGATTTAAGCTTGCCTATCGTAATATTCGTTACCAAGGAATAAGTAAAGAATTAGTCAAAAAACATGAAGTTGTTGATTTATCAAAAGTGCCTTTTGAAGTAATTAATAATTATGACCAAGAATTTTTTCCTGATGATAGAAGGGATTTTCTCAAGTCATGGATAAATCAAACTGGAGTCAAAGCATTAGGAATAGTTAAAGAAGGAGAAATATTAGGTTATGGAGTAATTAGAACTTGTCAAGCTGGGTATAAGATAGGGCCTTTGTTTGCTGAAAGTTTAGAATTAGCAGAATCTATTTTTATTGCTTTACAGTCTCAGATAAAACCAGGAGAATTATTTTATTTAGATATTCCTGAAATCAATCAAGATGCTATTATCTTAGTTAAAAAGTATAAGATGAAATTAGTTTTTGAAACAGCGAGAATGTATAAAGGGGTTATTCCTGATTTACCTGTTGAAAGAATTTTTGGAGTTACTAGTTTTGAACTAGGCTAGTTAAAATAAAATTATAGTTATTGGAGAATAAGTATGTTAGGTGCGATCGCCGGAGATATAATCGGTTCTGTTTGGGAAGCAAATCCTATTAAAACCAAAGATTTCCCTCTCTTTACTAATTTCTCTTCTTTTACTGATGATACGGTCTTAACTATTGCCATTGCTGAAAGTATACTGGAAAATAAAGATTACAGTGAACAACTAAAGCTTTATTATCGCCGTTATCCTGCCGCAGGATACGGTGGTAACTTTAGGAAGTGGGCATATTCTAACCGCACAGAACCGGTGTTAACCCTATAATAGTTGGGGAAATGGTTCAGCTATGCGAGTTAGTCCTGTAGGTTTTGCTTTCAATGATTTAGAGTTAGTACTAAGAGAAGCTAAACGGAGTGCAGAAGTTACCCATAACATAAAAGGTGCCCAAGCTACAGCCTCAGCTATATTTTTAGCTCGTACAGGTAATAGTAAAGAATCTATTAAAGCTTATATAGAGAATAACTTCAACTATAATTTAAGCGAAAATCTAGACACAATTAGACCTGTTTATAAATTTGATGTCTCTTGTCAAGGTTCTGTTCCCCAAGCAATTATCGTTTTTTTAGAATCCCAAGATTTTGAAGATGCTATTCGCAACGCGGTTTCCCTCGGAGGAGATACTGATACTCAAGCTTGTATAACTGGGGGAATTGCTGAAGCCTTTTATGGTGAAGTACCAGAATTTATTCGCGAAACAGCCCTAAATTATCTAGATGAACCTTTGCAAGCAATTGTCCAGAATTTTCAAGAGGTAGACAAGTTACTACCTCGGCAAAGCTAAGATATTATTTACTGGTTGGATCTAAATATAATATATGTAATGTTTGATATATATTATTTGAGGGTGAAAAGATGAAACCTGAAATTATCACAGGGGATTTATTAGCACAAAATGTTGAAGTAATTGTCAACCCATGGAACAGAAATATTATTCCTTGGTGGCTATTACTTCCTCAAGGAGTTTCTGGGGCAATCAAGAAAAAAGGGGGAATAAAACCTTTTCAAGAATTAGGTAAATTAGGCCCAATCCCATTAGGAGAAGCTAGGATTACATCATCAGGTTCGTTACCATATCAATCTATAATACACGTAGCTGGAATCAATATGTTATGGTTTGCTACTGAGTATTCAGTTAGCCAATCAGTTATCAATGCCATGAATTTAATCAATCATCACAACTATGCTAGTGCTGCTTTTCCCCTAATTGGCTCTGGTAGTGGAAATCGTGGTAAGATGTGGTCTCTTAACATTATGCTGAATGCTTTTGAGGCGATTTCAAGTAACGCTCAAGTTTATATAGTTAACTATTACTCTTAATAGCTCTATATACACACATCAATGAAAATAGTAATCCATTTTCTTCTTTTCCGCAAATCTTAGTTAAGATAAGCTTATCTTTAATAAATAAAACTTATATATAAAAACTATTGTCATCTTAAAAGCTTATGGTTAAACTAGAGGTATAGAAATAAATGGAGTAGTAACTATGTTTGATGTTCATTTTAATCAAAATTTCTGTAACCCTAGACAAAGAGATTACTTATATCCCCTGCGTCAAAAGCTTAATCAACTAGAAATTCGCAGTGAGTCAGTGGCCCATCTACTTTGTCGCTTGATTCCAATGCAGTGTCCTTTTGAACGTGATATTTATTTACTAGGGCGTAAAATTGCTCATATTCCTCCTCTATGTAAACTAAATCCTCTCTATGAAGAAGTAGTTGCCCTGAGATTTCGAGCTTTGTGTTATTTAGCAGATGAATGTGGGCAAGATGTCACCTGCTATTGCTAAGGATAGAGCGATCGCCTATACTTTAACTATTGTTTAGTAATTCTGTCACCGCATTAAAAGCACCTGCACTAGGGTGAGGAATTGACCGATTTTCACTATTAGGCACAACATTGTAATTGTACTGTTGACTGACCTTTGTAAAACTCTCAGTTAAAGGAGTATCAGTAGATAATTGATTGATAAATTCATGCCCTATGTCTCCGATTCCCACCAATTGAATAGAAGAGACAATAGTAGGATTTAACTTTACTAACACATAATCATTTTCCCAACGTTCCTTTTCTGTGAGTGCCGCAGAAAGATAAGTCATACCAAAGGGAGTAAAACCCCGACCAACAAGTTCTTCGACAATTTCACCGGAGGAACCGGTACGGTAATATGACTGATAGGAAGTTATAGTTCTTTCTGCTACTTGTGGGTTTAAGGGAATATCGATACCAGGAGTACCAGTAATTTCTAAATCCCAATAATATACAAACAACATAAAAGTTAATTGTCCACCGCCACTTTTAGTAGGATTAGAACTAAGTATATTGATAGGGTCAGAATATTCAGGTAAACCTAAACTCTGCCAAGATACAGTAGATATATTCAGTTTACTAGCAAGCCACTCGGTATCAATCTCATATTGAAAATATTGACTATCCAACTTTTTAATATGATTAGGGTTAGTTGCTGCGAGTTTTTCCATAGCATCCTGTTTAGCAATAATCACAAAGGGGTCGTAGAAAGTATCAATCACCCTTGGCTTTTTGCCTGCCGCTTCTAAGGCATCTAATAAATCTTGACTTTGGGATTTATCCCCAGTCCAGAACAACTGATACAAGTTCAAATCAAGTTTATTTTCTTTAACTAGAGTAGCTTGCTTAAGAGAACCTGCTCTATGAGTTTCTTGAAGTTTTACCGGAATCTTATCAAGTACTTGGTTTTGAAAATCCTGTGACTCAACCAGATGAATCCGTTCACTACCCACTACAATACCGATACTAGGCGGCCCAGAAAAAGCCTGCCATCCTACAACTACAGCTAAAGCCATAGCAGCCGCTAAAAATATAAAACCATAGATAGGGAAAAAAAACTGAAGTCTTGAGCCGATATTTCCCATTAAAATCGTTACTGCTAAGGCTAACAGTATGGCAACCATTGCCGTTAAGATGAGGTTGAGATTTAGTAAAACTCCTAATAAAAAGACTACAACTAGGGTTAAAAATCCCAACGTTTTGGGGTTAGAAAAAAAGTTCATTTATCTACCTCGACAAAAACTAAAGAGCAGATGCTACACCTTTGAAAAATTCTTGTGCCGTGTCTTCTGGAGAATTAGAGTAGACAACTTTTTGAGCCGAAAGGTGTCCAGCTATTTGAGAGATACCACTCTCAGAGATGTTACCAACACCAACTAAAATAACTTGATTCCCATTAGCGACAAATTCTTGGAATCTCTGTAAAAGATTATTAGATGGACCATCTCCGGGAGCTCCATCAGAAAATATTACTAGAGTATTTCCTTGCGCCTTTGGTAAATTATTTAGAGCATTATTCAATGCTGAATATAAATTAGTACCACCTCCTGTTCCTAGTCGGCTAACTTGATTGGCTAGTTCTTCTCTAGAATTACCATTAAGTTGACTTGAACCAGTGTTAAAGGGGATAATCACAAAAGAATCCTCTTGTTTATAGACACCATTTGTTTGAGCGCTATCAGGGTCCACAAGAGCTATCACCCCATTTTTTAATCCTTTAATTCCTTCTCCACCCATAGACCCAGAAGTATCTAATACCAGAATCCAATTAGTAGCATCACGTACATCAGAATTATAAGCATTAATTCCTTCGCGGATTTTTTCTCCAGTAAAGGGGGGTAGGGTGTTTTTATCGTTGGCTTTTTTAGCACTGTTATAATTATTGGCTAACTGAGAATTAGCTAAACTGTTAAAAATATTTTCGATAGTTTCTTTTTGGGGATGTGCTTGGTTAACAAAAGCCGTAGGTAAGCTACCCAGTGGTGTTGCTAAGGGAATTGTCTGTATTTGTGGACGACTGGGGTAATCAATTATCTTCCCATGATATTCAAAGGAGTTGTTAAACAGAGTGTTGTAACCAACCACAATTTTAGGGAATCCATCATTAGTGCCTTTCCACCAGTTATCATCTTGTTGATAAGCATTAGCCATTAACCATGATGAGCTTTCCGAAGAAAGTTTTCTGTTAGAATATACAGCTTTGAGACGTTCTACAGTTTCCTCTTCAAATTCAATAGTAGGTTTTCCTGCTTCTTTACTAATTTCTTGAGCTAAAGCAGTATAAACTTTGTTACCACTATTAGAATAGGGAGGAGTCGAACTAGCTAAATAGACTTTCCCTGTTTCTAGTGCCTTGAGAACTTCTCCTAGGGAAACTTCTCTATTATCCCAACCAAGATTTGCTATGACATCTTTGTGCAAAGCGAACTCTACAAACATTGAGTAGAGTTGAACTTTGGAGTTAGATGGCGTATTGTTAGGACAACTAGCTTCTACCACATTGGAGTCTGCCCCTAACATGGCATCAATTTGACCATCACAAAATGCTGTACCTAAAACAAAACTTCCACCTTTGTGTATGTGATAGTTTTGGATTTTATTCTTTTGCAAAAGATTTTCTAGCTCATCAATAAAACCTGAGTTTTCACTAGTAACACCAATATTAATACCAGAATTTCGGCGACTGATTAATTGAGCTTGATTTCCTTCCACTGAACTTACTGGTGTAGTCACAGGAGGGTTTTGATTAGTATTAGAAACTCCACAAGATACCGTTAAAGTTAAAGTTAAGAGGAATACTAAGCAAGTCGAAATTGGTTTTTGCAAGAGCTTTCTTGCTCTAGAAATTCTATTCCTTAACATCTTATTAAAAGAATTGATTTAGTTCTTCTTATATTATAATGTGGTTTTTTGTATTTTGTGGTATTTATTAAAGACTTTGTAAATAAAGTGTTACATAAACAGTTTTTTTCTGCCCCCCTGCTCTTTATACTAGATATGAGTTTTGAAGTAAGAAGTCTTGAAGTCTTGAAGTAAGAAGTAATGAGTTTTGAAGTTTTGAAGTGAGGAAGTAATGAGTTAAAGAATTAATGCGATCGCGCTTAAAAATTGGATGACCGCGTATGGGCGGTCATCTATGGCCCCGGATTTTAAATCCGGGGCCATAGATGACCTTTGCTACGATCTTAGACTAAAGAGAAATGAACTTTTTCTGAGATTAATTTAGTACTTATGTACTGGTGGAAGATGTGAGCTCAGTAAGGATTTAAAAATGTGCAACGGGAGAATGTGTAGTTTTCCACCTGGTTTATCTGGTTTTTCCCACTTATCAACTACTAGTCATAGTTGAGATAATCAAATTATTAGGAAAATTAATTAACTAAAACAAAAAAAGGAGATAACAATTATGGCAATCGTACGCTGGAATCCCTATACAGATTTAGAAATTTTACGCAATCAATTTGACCGTATGTTCCAAGATTTAACCGATGGAAAAAACCCTGTATCTAATAACTGGCAACCCGCTCTAGAATTAGAAGATGGAGGAGATAAATTAATACTGAAAGTCCAATTACCTGGATGGGAAGCTAAAGACTTAGATATTAGTGTTACTCGCGATACAGTTTCTCTGAAAGGACAGTATACAAAAGAACACAAACTAGACCATATCTACTACTCAGAATTTTATCGTAGTAATTTCCAAAGAGCGATTAAACTACCAGTACCAGTGCGTAACAACGAAGTTCAAGCTCAATTCAAAGATGGTATGTTAGTCCTCAATCTACCTAAAGTAGAAGAAGTGATTAACCGAGTAGTTAAAGTTAATCTCGGTGAAACTAACGGAACTAACCAAGAATTAGAAAAAGTTAGCTAAATCGCTAACCTTTTACAACTTCATTAATCCTTAATAGTATATAGTATACCGCACCCTAAGTCAAATTGACCTCTTAGGGTGCAGTAATTTTTATTTTGAGTGATTAACTTAACCTTTAACGGCACCTGCGGTTAAACCTTGGATAATGCGACGCTGGAAAATTAACACTAAAATAACTAAAGGAAAAGTACCCACCACCGTTGCCGCGGCGATGGTGCCATAAGGTATTTCAAATACAGTGGAACCTCCTAATTGTGCCGTAGCCACTGGTATGGTTTTGAGAGAGTCTTCTGTGATAAAAGTTAAGGCAAAAATATACTCATTCCAAGCAAAGATAAAGGTAAGAATTCCCGTAGTTACTAAGGCAGGAATCGTTAAAGGCAGCACAATTTTTAACAGCATGGAAACTGTTTTATAGCCGTCGATTTTGGCTGCATCTTCTAAATCCTTAGGTAATTGCATAAAGAAACTACGCATTACCAAAATGGTTAAAGGCAAGTTAATAGCTGTATAGGGCACAATTAAAGCTAAATAGTTATTAGCTAAACCAAAAAACTGAATGATTTCTAATAAGCCAAGAAAAAGCAAGATATAGGGAAAGAGAGTAACTATTAACACAAAGGCAAGAATAACCTGTTCTCCAGGAAGTTTTAACCGGGTTAGGGAGTAAGCCGCAGGCGCTCCCAATGTTAAACAAAGTATAGTAGAGATAGTAGAGAGGAAGAAGCTATTAAATACATAGTTAAAAAAGGGACGTCTTGGTGTCTCAATACTGCATAAATTAACTTGATTAAAGATTTTTACCAACCAAGCCGGAAATAGTTCACAATAGTGGTTTAGAGTTAGTTGATCTAAACTAGGGAAGTAAATATTGGGAATAGCGGAGATAGCACTATTAGTTTTAATTGAAGTGAGAATTTGCCAGAGTATTGGTCCTAAACAAAAGCTTAAAATGAGGATTAAACTAAGACTAAACAGCAATTGATTTAATATTTTTTTATCCATTCGCGGTTTTCCTAAGTAACAAACTAGTGATACCGACAGCTAACATTAACAGTATAAAAGTTACTACTACTAAAGCAGCGCCATAGCCAAAATCTAAATAACGCATTACCGTAGCATAAATGTAGATAGATACGGTTTCTGTAGCTCCGGCTGGTCCTCCTCCTGTCATCACTTGTACTAAATCAAAGATTCCGAAGGCTTGGGCAAAGCGAAACAACAAAGCGATTAACACTTGGGGCATAACCAGAGGGAGAGTAATCTGCCAGAAACTTTGCCAAGGAGTAGCGCCGTCAATGGCATGGGCTTCGTAGAGGTCTTCTGGAATAGATTGTAACCCAGCTAAGAGAATGATACTAATAAAAGGGGTTGTCTTCCAAACATCAGCAACAATTAAAGCTAACATCGCTAAATTCGGTTCTCCTAACCAGTTTATCCCATCCTCTATTATTCCTAATCTTTGGAGAAGATCGTTAACCACACCAAATTGATCGTTAAATATCCACGCCCAAGCCAATCCCATAATCGCTGTAGGTAAAGCCCAAGGAATAATGGCGATGGTCCTTACTATACCTCGGCCTCGAAATGCCTGATTTAGCACTAAACCGATAACCATCCCCAAAACTAACTCTAATACCACACTAACTCCTGTAAATAAGCTAGTATTCCAAATAGTGGCCCAAAAACGCCCATCTCCTAACATCCGACTATAGTTACTCAACCCTGTAAACTCCGGTTGGAGTTGGGTACCTAAATTTTCGTTAAATAAACTTAGCCAAAATGCTCGTCCGATAGGGTAAACAAATACTAAACCCAGAACCAATAAAGCTGGTAATAGTAAAAACCAGCCTGTGGTTTTTTCTTTCTCTTCGATACTTTTACTCATATTTTATTTATCTCTATCACTCACTATCTATTTAACAATCTTCGAGTTTCAGCAGCAGCAGTTTCCATCGCTTCGGTGGGAGTGATTCGATTGGTTAAAGCAGCGCTGAGATAACGCTGTAAAATATCTGATGCTTGAGAATACTGGGCAATAGGTGGACGTAGGGCAGAATTTTCTACTACTGTTAATAGTTCTGCATAGTGGGGATATTTCGCTAAAATATCGGGGTCTGTAAATAAGGCTTTACGACTCGGTACATAACCTGTTGCTAGTATAAATTCTTTTTGTGACTCTTGTGAAGTGATAAACTTAATTACCTCCCAAGCCGCATCGGGATGAGAACTAGTTTGAGAAATCCCTAATCCCCAACCACCTAAACAGGATCCACTAGAATGAATAGGACTATGGACCATTGGTTTAATCGCGAATTCTCCCTGGATAGGGGAATCTGACTGGGAAGCTAGGGCATATACATAGGGCCAATTACGTAAAAATAGAGCATCACCACTTTGGAAGAGGCGCCGTGTTTCTTCTTCGGCGTAGGTGGTAACTCCTGGAGGGGAAACTCCTGAGGCGATCGCCGTTTGCAGAAATTCTACTGCTTTAATTGCTTCTGGTTTATCTAATCCTACTTCTAGAGTGTCAGGATTAATCCATTCTGCCCCAAAACCTTGTAAAATCTCCACAAACATTGCGGATAAACCTTCGTATTGTTTTCCTTGCCAGAGATAACCCCAATCTACTAATTCTTGTTTTTGTATATCTCTAGAAATTTCTATTAGTTCATTAAAGGTTTCTGGAGGTTCATAGCCTGCTTTTTTTAGTAAATCTGTGCGATAATAGAGCATTCCCCCATCAGACCTAAAGGGCATACGGTAGAGTTTCCCTTGGTAGGTACCTCCATTGATATCACCTTGGAGAAATTCCTCTTTTTCATCTTCAGTAATATACTCTGATAAATCTGTTAACCATCCAGCAGCAGCGAATTTTGGCACCCAGACTATATCCATGTAAATTAAGTCATAGGGAGACTTACCCAGTAAAAAAGAAGCTGTGTATAAATCTTCTACTTGATTACTAGCATTAGGCGCTTCAATAATGGTGAAACGAATATTATCATGTTGATTATTAAATTTTTCTACTAATGGCTGCCATTGGGTTGCTTCTAAAGCTTGCATTAAAACTTTTATTTCAACAGGCTGCTGTGTTAAAGCGGGTAGGATTAAGCCGAAAACAGCTAAAGAAATTATGATTAACCAACTGAAGGCACGAGTGGTTTGGTTTTTAAACCATTCTTGGTACTTCATGTTTTTTTTCAATTCTTTTTCTCTTTCATCTTATCCCTACTTTGTTGTATCTTCAAGTTCCTAAGCTGACAATTAAAAAAGTCGAAAGTTTTCTGCCTTAAGATTGTCAAGACCAACAAGGGTAGCTAAATGTATTGGTGGAGATGCCTCAGACCCATCTGAATCAAAAAATAGATTCCCACTTGTATCATCGAAAACAAACAGTTGATTCTCGTTACTAGCACTTGAACCTATCACCAATTGACTAGGTAGTAAATCTCCCTCCTCAAGGTCACTACCAAAACCCCTAACACTAATACCAATCAAATCATTATCGATGTCAAAATCTCTAATCATATCTTTACCTTCGTTAGGATGGTTATAAGCAAAGATATCTTGACCAGGTCCTCCTATTTTGTTGTCATTACCTCGACCACCAAAAAGTAAATCATCCCCACTACCTCCTCTAACAAAATCTCTACCAAGACCGCCGTCAAGGGAATCATTACCCTGTAAACCCAATAAGTGATTAGTTGCCGAATTACCCGTAATCTCGTTATCAAGATTGTTGCCACGACCATCTATAGTTTTATTTGTAATTAGCCTGAGGTTTTCTACTTCTAGAGACAAGGTATAAGTAATAGAACTAGTTACGGTATCTATACCACCAGTTTGGCTTTCATCTTCTTCATAAATGCGATCGCCATCATCATCGACAAAATATAGATCATCACCTTTACCACCCCGCATATAATCTGCATCTTGATTTCCCTTGAGGGTATCATTACCGAATCCACCTATGAGGGTATCGTTACCCAGATTACCTTGGAGTAAATCGTCACCAAAAGCACCATTTAGCATATCATCTCCAGAGGCACCGGCTATTGTGTCGTGGTCAGAATTACCATTCAGGGTATCATCCCCAGCATTGCCTCTAAGAGTGTCATTCCCCTCTAAACCTTCTAAAAGATTATTACCATTATTTCCGTATATTACATTGTCTTTTAAATTTCCTGTACCATTAATATCTTCTTCACCGATAAGATTCAGGATTTCCGATGTTTCCGGTAAAATTGTACTATCTGAAGATTCAATTGG
Organism: Johannesbaptistia floridana; assembly: GCF_057440575.1. Classification (NCBI taxonomy): domain Bacteria; kingdom Bacillati; phylum Cyanobacteriota; class Cyanophyceae; order Chroococcales; family Cyanothrichaceae; genus Johannesbaptistia; species Johannesbaptistia floridana. The sequence goes on along the minus strand of NZ_JALKVM010000262.1, from coordinate 65,858 downwards.
TCCTTGATTATTTTCAGAATTATCTAATGGAGTTGGAATTTCTACAGCCATTATCTCATAGCGATTTTGTGCGTACTCAGTTCTGTATTGATTCAAATCAATACGTACATAGCGTGCCTCAGTTGGTGAAAATTGTGCATCAGTTACGGAATTGTATCTATCTTCAGGGAGAAAGTTATCTTCCTGGTACACTGTTTCCCAGCTATCTTGATTTTCTGGGTCATCATTAGTTACACTAATAGTAAAATTTTCAGCAGTACCCTTGAGACCCCAACGTAGTAAAACATTATTGATTAAATAGCTGTCTTCAAGATCTAGGTATAACCATTGCTGTGGATTTTCTCGTTCCGATAGCCATCTACTTGTGTAATCACTGTCTACTAAATATTCAGCAAGCTCAACATTGGAAGAAGTAACTATTTCTTTATTTGCAGCCAGGTCTTTTAATCCAGTTGTAACCCAGACAAAATTGGTAAAGTAATTCTCTCTACTTCCACCCATGAACAAGGAGTTAGATAGATGATTCTCTTTATCTATAGCTTCTACAGAGATTGTATAGGTTCCAGGGGGAGGATCTGACCAGAGAAATTCATAAGGGGATTCTGTTGTTGTACCAATTACCTCGTTGTTAGCTAAAAATCTTACTTCTACAATATCTGATAAGCCATCTTGGTCACCTACATGGGCTTTGATTAATACTGGATTATCCTCAAACCAAGTATTTTCAAAATGTTCTGGTTTATCTATACCAACTTCTGGATAAGTATTGAAATCAACTAATTTTAACTCTTCTAAAGTTATATATCTATCGCTATCATGAATCAATTGATCCCATTCTCGATTACTTCCAATCCAAGGACTAACATATAACCAGGGTGGACTTTCTCCTGTTTCCATATATTCAGGATTAGGTGCATCTAGCCTCGTTTCAGTCATAGCGATCATTTTACCAGGTCCTACTTCCCTCATCATGTTCCAGTATTCCCAGTATTCCTCTTTACCAGTTATCGGATCCACTTGTCCGTATATATCTATACCCACAATATCCACATATTCACTACCTGGATAAAATCTTTGACGATAGGCAACATCAAAAGATTTATCTTCTCCTGGATTTCCGTAAGTTCTTATACCAGCGCTATACACCCAAATTAAGTTATTTAATCCTCTTTCATTGGTAAGGTAGTCATACATTTCTCTCCAGAGTTGAGCTGTATTTTCTGGATTTTCTGAATCTGTCCACCAAAACCAGCCTCCGTCAGCTTCGTGTAGAGGTCTCCAGAGTATCGGTATCTCATTTTCTGCAAAAACTTCGAGTTTATCAGCTATTTCTGATAACTCTTGTTTCATTTGTCTATTTTCCCTTGTTCCTTCTCTGAGTAAATTGGCAACATTAACTTGATTTTCTCTTACTCTGGAGTTGGCTGCCTCTCCGTTAAAGGGCCAATGCCAATGAAACGTGGGTATAAATCCATATTTATAATAATCATTTATCCATTGTTCTGGTTCTACCCATCTGATGTTTTCCATCCATATTGCACCTCTTTTTCCTCCAACCTTATAGGAAGATGGACTATGTACATATTGATTAGTTCCCAGAATACTTTTCTCAGTGTATATGCTACTAAAGTAGTTTAGTACTTCTCGACTCGATTCGATTAAATTAGGATTCGCAGGTACTATGTTAATTTCCTCAGTTGAAAAATTCATTATATGATTTGACCTTGTTGATTTTTAGACTATAAAAAAAATATAAAACAGCACAAATCATCACTCAATTTGATTGATGATTAAGTTTCTTAATGTAAATAGTATAGCAGTACAAAAAATGCTTAAGACAGATAAACTTAAATAAATAAAAGAAGAAGGAACACCCGAACAGAGAAATGTCCCACTATTAATTTGTAAGGCTGTATCTTTTGAAGTTAGTCTACAGGAAAAGGTTTTACTATATATAGTAAATTAAGGTGTGGCGATCGCGCTTTTGGTGTTAGGAAGGCATAGCTATTCTAACTTCTCCACCAAGTTAAAAACCCAATCCTACGACTAAAATCCCATAATAAGAAAAATTTCTGCACAATATTAATAATTATGAGTAACTTTTGATAACCTTGAGATAGCTTTTTAGTAGTGTGTCGTCCTTGTTGAATAACTAGAGGTGTTACTAGTAAACCATATTCCACATATTTCTCCAATAAAGTTAAATATTGACTAAGTTTAATTAAAGTTGGTCTCAGTTGCCAAATTCGCCAAGCTAAATAAAAATTGACCGCACTGATAATTAAATTGGTGATAATAACAAAAGTTACCATCCTTGTTGTTTCAGACCCCAAAATTTTGATGATAAGAAAACTACTTTGTTTAAGCAATGGTCATGGAGAAGATGCGATCGCCCTCGCTATTTTACAACAGTTACCCAGAGAAAACCTAGAAATCTATGCCCTCCCTTTAGTGGGAAATGGTACCCCCTATATTGAGCAGAATATACCCATAATCGGACCAAGTCAAATACTCCCTTCTGGCGGCTTTATCTACATGGATAGCCGTCAACTTTGGCAGGATGTGCAGCAGGGACTAATTCAGCTTACCATTAATCAGTATCGTGCCATTCAACAGTGGGTAAAATTAAATTCTACTGATTCTTTAGCTATATTGGCAGTAGGTGATATATTACCTTTGGGTTTGGCATGGCTAACAGGAGTTAACTATGCTTTTGTGGGTACAGCCAAATCAAATTACCATCTAAACAATCAAAAAGGATGGTTATCACAAAGATCAATATATTTACCCTGGGAGCGTTGGTTGATGAGTAATCGGCGTTGTTTAGGGGTATATCCACGAGATAGTATCACAGCTAAAAAGCTTTCTGAATACTCAATAAAAGTGTTTGACTACGGGAATCCCATGATGGATTTAGTAGATGTTTCCTGTAAGTCGTCGAAGATTTCAAAGACACTGACTATTTTACTACTACCTGGTTCACGTCCACAAGAAGCTGAGGGTAACTGGTCACAAATTCTAGAATCAGTAGAAATAATCAATCAAACAGTTACCAAGGAAGCAATCATCTATTTAGCAGCGATCGCACCCACTGTAGATTTAAATAATCTCAAACAAATATTACTTAACCATGGATTCCAAGAAATAACTAATCCAGAAATAATGCCCATAAAAGATCCTAAAGCCATTAGCTTCTTAAAACAACAAAGCCAGTTAATTTTGACACAACATGCCTATAGCCAATGCTTACACCAAGCAGACATAAGTATAGCCATGGCGGGGACAGCCACAGAACAATTTGTCGGACTAGGAAAACCAGCGATCGCCATGCCGGGAAAAGGCCCTCAATACAATAAAACCTTTGCTAAAATACAAAAGCGCCTGTTGGGACCTTCTTTAATTCTCGTAGACAAACCAGAAGCAGTAGCTAAAACAGTAGAATCACTTCTCAATGATTCCCAAAGATTAGCAGAAATTGCCCAAAATGGTAGATATAGGATGGGTAAACCAGGAGCTGCCCAACGTATTGCTACTAGTTTAATGAGTAATCTTTTTTAGCTTCATCAGTGCGCGTTGTATGGTTTATTAACTTTGTTGAGTTGGTTGTTCAAGAGAAAATCCTTGTTCTTCCAAGTTAAGAAATTTATGTTAGCATGATTAATTATACCTGTGGTCGCTTTGAGGGTAAAAAAGATGAACTCAGTTACAATTAGCAAAAATAAAGACGTTTTAGCACAAGAGTTTAAGTTGCCAGGGTGTTATGATTGGCAACAATTTAAAGCGCTGCAATCTCTTCTAGAACGACAATCTAAGATTAAGATTTCTTATTTAGATGGAGTAACTGAATTAATGACATTAGGGGAAGAGCATGAAAGTATTAAGAGTATGATTGCTATTTTATTGGGTATCTATTTTTGGCAGAACAAAATAGATTTTATCCCGGTGGGAAGTGCTACCCGTGAATCAGAAATACGAGGAGTGTCTTTTGAACCTGATGAGTCTTATTACATTGGTGAAAAGAAGGAAAATCCTGATTTAGCGATTGAAGTTAATATTACTAGTGGCAATGTTAACAAGTTAGAAAAATATCGACGATTCAGCATACAAGAGGTGTGGATATGGCAAGAAAATAAGTTTTCTCTTTATACTTTAGAAAGCGATAAGTATCAGCAAATTTTCCAGAGTAAGTTATTGCCTGAGTTAAATTTTAAATTATTAGAAAATTGTATTCTAATGTCTTCTAAACTCGAAGCTATGAATACTTTTAGTCAAGGTTGTAAAAAATAGGAAAGTTTCAAAAATGGGCTCTATTGGTACAAAATTAAGAAATTTTACTAATCAATAATACAGCTTGGCCCATATCTTGCACTCCTAAAAAAATACAGAAATAGGCCAACAGACGAGAATCAATTTTTAAGGGGTTAGGATCAATTCTCTAACTCATTACTCATTACTCATTACTCATTACTCATTACTTCAAAACTCACTATTCATTACTTCAAGACTTCAAGACTTCTTACTCATTACTTATTACTCATTACTCATTACTCAACTCCAACCAGTAACATTAGGTAAAGATGGGAGGGTCTGAGTTTACTTGATACCTTCTAAATTAAGGCTGAGAGGATTACTAGACCAATCCTTAAAAGTGGTCAATTCACACTTACCAGATTGCCAGGATTGAACTGTTTTAAATCCTGTTTTTTCTAATAGTTGGGTTAAACTTTGCTCGTTAAAAATAGTTTTGTGATAATTATACTGATGGTTTTGTGCTCCCATGAGAGGTAAGATAATCGTATTAACATCATAATTATTTTTTTGATAAAGTTCTACTAAATAATCAAAATTAGGTACAGAAAGACGTAAGATACCTCCGACTTTTAAAACTCTAAACCATTCAGATAAAACTGTGGGAATTTCTGTATGGGAGAAATGTTCGAGGCAGTGGCAAGAATAGATTAAATCCACAGTTTCGGTTTCAAAAGGAACAGGATCGCTTAAGTTACGAATATAGTGAATATGGGGAGCAGGTAAAGCATCTATATTCACAAATTGAGGGTGGTTAATTTTGCCACAACCTAAATGTAGATTTAGTTGATTATCCTTAGTAGTAGGAAAAGAAGGGCGATTGATCGCTCTTTTGGTTTTAGCTAAAATTAAACCAAGTTTTTGGAATAGCTGAGTTTCTGTCCAATCAGTATTTTTCAGTCGTTTGAGGATGTAAATGGATTGAGTCATAGAAGTAATGATAGTCAAATTAAGCTTAATTGAGATTTTAACTTTTTTCTATGTACTTGGTGGATAATATCTAAGATCAAGTTTCTTTAATTAGTTATAGTAAATTAAGATGTGGCGATCGCACTGGTAGAGTTTAGAGTTGCTTCTCAACCATTTTAAAAATCTAATTCTGCCAGTAAAATTCCAGAAAGTCTGCGTTATTTCAGCGATCGCCAAATATCTTAAAAATATCGAAGTCCGTGTAATCATTTCCTTGTTATAATCAATCAAAATATGGCGATCGCACTGGGAGAGTTTAGAGTTGCTTTTCAACCATTTTAAAAATCTAATTCTGCCAGTAAAATTCCAGAAAGTCTGCGTTATTTCAGCGATCGCCAAATATCTTAAAAATATCAAGGTCCGTGTAATGATTCCCTAGTTATAATCAATCAAAATATGGCGATCGCACTGCTAAAGTTTAGAGTTGCTTTTCAACCATTTTTAAAATCTAATTCTGCCAGTAAAATTCCAGAAAGTCTGCGTTATTTCAGCGATCGCCAAATATCTTAAAAATATCGAAGTCCGTGTAATCATTTCCTTGTTATAATCAATCAAAATATGGCGATCGCACTGGTAAAGTTTAGAGTTGCTTTTCAACCATTTTTAAAATCTAATTCTGCCAGTAAAGTTCCAGAAAGTCTGCTTCATTTCAGCGATCGCCAAATATCTTAAAAATATCAAGGTCCGTGTAATGATTCCCTAGTTATAATCAATCAAAATATGGCGATCGCACTGGTAAAGTTTAGAGTTGCTTTTCAACCATTTTTAAAATCTAATTCTGCCAGTAAAATTCCAGAAAGTCTGCGTTATTTCAGCGATCGCCAAATATCTTAAAAATATCAAGGTCCGTGTAATGATTCCCTAGTTATAATCAATCAAAATATGGCGATCGCACTGGTAAAGTTTAGAGTTGCTTTTCAACCATTTTTAAAATCTAATTCTGCCAGTAAAATTCCAGAAAGTCTGCGTTATTTCAGCGATCGCCAAATATCTTAAAAATATCAAAGTCCGTGTAATGATTCCCTAGTTATAATCAATCAAAATATGGCGATCGCACTGGTAAAGTTTAGAGTTGCTTTTCAACCATTTTTAAAATCTAATTCTGCCAGTAAAGTTCCAGAAAGTCTGCTTCATTTCAGCGATCGCCAAATATCTTAAAAATATCAAAGTCCGTGTAATGATTCCCTAGTTATAATCAATCAAAATATGGCGATCGCACTGCTAAAGTTTAGAGTTGCTTTTCAACCATTTTTAAAATCTAATTCTGCCAGTAAAATTCCAGAAAGTCTGCGTTATTTCAGCGATCGCCAAATATCTTAAAAATATCAAAGTCCGTGTAATGATTCCCTAGTTATAATCAATCAAAATATGGCGATCGCACTGGTAAAGTTTAGAGTTGCTTTTCAACCATTTTTAAAATCTAATTCTGCCAGTAAAGTTCCAGAAAGTCTGCTTCATTTCAGCGATCGCCAAATATCTTAAAAATATCAAGGTCCGTGTAATGATTCCCTAGTTATAATCAATCAAAATATGGCGATCGCACTGGTAAAGTTTAGAGTTGCTTTTCAACCATTTTTAAAATCTAATTCTGCCAGTAAAATTCCAGAAAGTCTGCGTTATTTCAGCGATCGCCAAATATCTTAAAAATATCAAGGTCCGTGTAATCATTTCCTTGTTATAATCAATCAAAATATGGCGATCGCACTGGTAAAGTTTAGAGTTGCTTTTCAACCATTTTTAAAATCTAATTCTGCCAGTAAAGTTCCAGAAAGTCTGCTTCATTTCAGCGATCGCCAAATATCTTAAAAATATCAAAGTCCGTGTAATGATCCCCTAGTTATAATCAATCAAAATATGGCGATCGCACTGGGAGAGTTTAGAGTTAGGAAAAATGACCATCAAAACTCATAATACTGGGAATGGGGGACTGGCGCTTCTTTTGAGAGAGGCTTTCATTGTCAAAGCATTCGAGCAAAAAATCAACTTTTTCTGGGATTAAATTAGTACATGGGTACTGAGGCAAACTCTGAGGTAAACAAGGATCCGCAAAACGCATTGCTACTAGTTTAACAAATAATTTTTTGCTATAATTCTTCTTGATTACTACTAGGATGTAGGATATTTTTCTATATGATCACTAATTTCGCTAATTTTGCACTTCAAGTAGTTGGCACTACTACTAAAACTCTTCCTTATTTCAAGGGTCAAGGAAGATTTTATCGATTTTTTAACAAAGTAATCAATCAATTAGGGGCATATCCGGTTGTAAAAACTAAAATGAAAGATGGTACTACTATGATTGTAGACTTAAGAACTAATACAGATATAGATGCTTTTTACAAAGGTAGATATGATCACGATTTACTTAGCTTAGTTCATAGTTTATTTAACAAAGATGATTATTTTGTAGATATAGGTGCAAATATAGGTTTTTATACAGTTTCTGTAGGAAATTTGATCAAAAAAAATAACGCTAAAGGTAAAGTAATCGCCTTTGAACCATTTATAGGAAATTATCAACGACTTATAGAAAATCTTAAAATAAATAATCTAGAAAATTACTGTATAGCTCAAAATCTTGGTTTATCTAATGAAAATAAACAAACTTTAATAACTTTACGAGAAGACTTTTTGACTGGTTCAGCTACTGGTAATGCTGCTATTGCAATCTCTGAAGAATTTGATCAAGGATTTACTAAAGTACCTATTGAATTGGAAAGATTAGATGATTTTTGGTCTAATTTTAATCACCAAAATCTTAAGATTGATTTAATTAAAATGGATATCGAAGGTCATGAAGATTTATGTCTACAAGGAGGTTTAGAAATAATCAAAAAATATCGACCCACTATACTAATGGAGGTTAATAAGGTATTCTTTTCAGTAAGAAAATTAGATTTGGATCAAACTTTTTTACCATTATTTCCTGAAAATTATCTTATTTTTCGCAACAATAAAAAAAATTGGCAGTTAATAACTTCTTTAACTAGTTGTAATGATTTTGATAATATTTTTTTAGTTCCTCAAGAAAAATTAACTCTCACACCATACCGAGTCTTTGAGATTGATTCCAATGAGAGAGAAACTAGAATCAAGTAATTCTTCACAACAGAGTACAAAGTACTGAACTCCCAAATTTTCTAAACCCGGGGTTTGCAAATTGCTGCATTCCCCATTGTCAATGTCAATTCTATTAACCGTATTGATAATAAACTTTCTGCAAACATTCTTTGAAAAGCGTAGTACCAACCATGCCAACCATCTAAAAAACCTCTTTTGAGAATGAGGCAATAGATGAAAATAACAAAGGGGGCTATGACTTTTTGTTTACGTATTTTATCTCCGAAGCTCAATTCTTGAGCAGGGGTTTGTGTAAGTTTTTTAGCTTCGATAATCATGTAACGATCTTGTGCCCATAACCAACGGCTTAGGGACTTGCGATCGTCGTGCCAAATATAATTATTTAAATATTTGGATTCACCCTGTAACTGTAACAGTTGGGTGTGTCCGTCGTTCATATAAATAGCTTGTTTTCTTTTAAATAAACTGAGACGCGGCGGTAAAATCGTCCCTCTTAGGGGTTTACCAAAAACACAATATTTGAAAGGGGTAAAATAACCGTTAATGTTACTATTTTCTGGTAGTTCAGCAATTTCCTGGAGTAATTCATCGCTGACTAAATAATCTGCATCCAAAGATAAAACCCATTCTGTCTCTATTTGTTCTAGTCCATAATTCCACTGTTGACCATGAGTATCAAATCTTCTTTGTTTTACTTCTACTTGAGGATATCTTTGGAGAATATCAATTGTTTCATCTGTACTGTAACTGTCTATAACTATAATTTTTTTGGCCCAGGTGAGTTTTTGCAAGCTGCGATCAATATTTGGGCTTTCATTATAAGTAAGAACTAATGGTGTGATATTTTCTAGCAGCATGGTAAGTTATTTTTAACTAGGTTTGGTGAAAAACTAAATTTTCATCAGTTAAATAAATCAAAGGGAGTAAATAAACTTAAAACTTGACGGAAGGGACTGGTTAAAGTTTCAAGAACATCTGAAGCTACAGTTATAGGGTTGCGTTTTACGAATACAATATCATTATTCAACAGAGGTGGATTATTTTCATCCGTAATACCAGCTCCAAAATCAACTTCTACTTTTCTCCGAGTAACTGTGCCATCAGGATTAAGGCGAATCAGTTCGGCTTTAATTTTAGCAGCACGTACATCGTCAAAACTACCAGCAGCTAGTATCGCCTGTTGCAGAGTTACATTGGGAGATAATTCTTTGGGTCCAGGATTTTCTACTTCTCCAACAACATTAACATTGATATTGTTGGGAGAAAAACTAGCTAGTCCGATTTCTCTTGTTTCTTCTACGTTGATGGTTTCCGCAGTGGGAACAACAATAACATCGCCATTTTGCAGGAGAGTATCTTCGTTTAAATCTCCAGTTTGGAGTAATTCCCAAAGATTTACTTTAATAACTTGTTCTTCTCCAGACAGTAGTTGTCTACGGACTTCGATGTTACGAACATCAGCTCTTCCTGTAAGACCTCCAGCAAATTGAATTGCTCTAGTAGTAGTAGCAAATCTTACTCCAAATTTTTGTTCTATAGTTACATTATTTGAATTGTTAACGTTATCAAATTGTAGTCTGTCATCTAATTCGTCAGGTTTGACATCTGAATCGTCTATAATGTAAGGGCCAGGACGATTGACTTCTCCTACAATACTAACTTGAATCGGAATATTAAAATTAGCAGAAAAGTCCGCCGTTGCACGTCTACGAACTCGGGCTAAATCTATTAATTCTGCACTAGGAACAATAATGCGATCGCCATCTCTTAACCCAATATCTTGGCTTAAATCTCCACTATCTAGAAATTCTTCCAGATTAACCACAAAAGTCACTTCTCTGCCTTTGAAGGTGCGAATCACCTCAATATTTTGAGCATCTGCTGAAGCATTGATTCCTTGGGCAATTTTGAGAGCATCAATTAAACTAGGAAACTCTAGGGAGGTTTGTGTTTGAACTGAAGTTCCTTCTCTAAAAGGAACTGCGTAGGAGCCTGGATTGCGTACATCGCCTGTAACTGATACGTTTACTGGTCTAGGAGCTATCAGATTCACAGCAATCAGAGGATCTACGAGCAGTTGCTGTTCTGTATATACGCGGGTAATTAATTCTTGAGCCTCTGGTAGGGTAAGTCCCACTACATCTACTCTATTGATTAAGGGTAAGTTGAGACTTCCATCTACTAGTACTTGATAGTTTTGACTATATTCTGGGACGTTGAAAATATCTAGGGCAATAATATCCCCTGGGCCTAAAGTATAGGGAGTTTGATTTTGCTGTGATACATAAACAGAATTCCCAGACACTTGGCTAATCGGAGATTGTGATGATGGCGGTGTAGGAATTTCTTGAGCTGTAGCTATGGAGGATTGACTAATTAGCAAAATTGGCCATACTAGGTGATTAAGACTAATTTTTCGCATAAGCTTTTCATTAATATATATTTAATTAGTTGTTTAATTTTTTTGTTTAGTTTTTTTGCTTACAAATATGTTTAAGCAATGATTTTAGTAGATTGTATCATAGGTTTAATGAAATTGGTGAAAATATTTAAATATCTAGCTAGATTTTCAGAAAGTAATCATTCTGGTTGCTCAATTAAAAAATTTAGGATAGAATTCTTGTGTCAAGTCGAGTCATAGTCTTGAAGATTTACTTTTTAACCCAGATTACACAGGTCAATAGATGATATCAAGTTCGGGTGAATACTTACAATAAAAATGAGGTGAGGCAGGAGGCACCGAGGCACCGAGGCAGAAGGAAAGGAAGAAGGTATGAAGGTAGAACTTTATCATAACTAATTAAACGGACATGATATGATAGGCGATCGCCCATCGCCAATTCACAAAAACATCATGTATCTCTTAATAATAGATAAGTTATGCTTTTCAAAAAGAGAATATGCCAAGTAATAAATGATTGGTGATTACTGATAACTTTTTGCTTCACTGGGAGTGGATCTGACTATGTTAGGTAGAGGTAGAGAAAAAAAATAAAAATACAAAAATCAAAAACATGATGAAGAATACTTTTAAATCGATATGCCGAAATTTTGGTATCAATATATGTAGTACTGATCGTCTTGGTGTAGATGTTGAAATTGACTTAAAACGACTTACTGAGAACGATCCTCTTCAAAACATCTTCGATGTTGGGGGCAATTTTGGTCAGACAGCCCTTCAATTTACATCAGCATTTCCTCATGCAACTATTTTTACATTTGAACCTATTCCGATGTCGTTTGAACGTTTAACCAAAGCAGTTCAAAAGTATAAAAATATCAAGCCGTTTAACCTAGCATTAGGTGATACATCAGGAAAAATAATGATGAATGAAACACCAAATCCTGGAAATAATAGTATTTTATCAACTGCTTCTATGGTTAGAAGCCTTTCTGTTGAGATAGAGATGCTCGACTCTTTTGCAACTGCTAATTCCATTGAAATGATCGATCTTCTCAAGATCGATGTTGAAGGATATGAACTTCAAGTCCTTAAGGGAGCTGAAAAATTGTTGAGAGATGAGAAAATTCGATACGTTTTTGCTGAGTGTGTTTTTTCTCAAGATACTGAATTTCCACATACTAGTTTTTTTGATTTACATCATGTTTTAGATAAATATAATTTTTGTTTTGTTAGTTACTATGGTCAGGCTTTTAAACTTAAAAATGGATGTGCATTGGCAAATGTGCTTTACGCATTACGGTCAAAGCTTCCCGAAAAGGCTGGAGGAGGTACTATGAATATTTCCTAACATTAGTTGAGGACAAAAAAATAAATGTTGTGCTCATGCTTTATTTGTAATTCTTGCCTGACATAGCATAAAAAGGAGGCTTAAGACATTCTTCCTGTCTGTAGTTTTATTTTTTTATTGGCTTTAAAGCCAAGTTTATTTTCAAACATCAACTATGTTCCCTGTTCCTTCCTATTCCCTAAAAAAGATAACTTCTGTGTCTTAACTCACTCTTCCTTTGCTATAGATAGAATGGTTAGCATACCTAATCTATAAACATCTTGTGATCTTCAGAGCAAAAAAAATTTTTTTTAATCAGCTTTTCTGATATTTTATATTTAGTATTTCGATGACTATAACTACCCTATGGATTCCTCAATTGCTTACATATTCTCCATCAACACAGGAAGATCTGGCTCTAATTATCTGCATAAAATTTTTGATCATGTACTCAACTGCCAATCCTATCATGAACCTGAGCCAAAAGGTAATGGAAAAGCTATGCGCCATTATGCACAAGGGTATAGTAAACCAATAATATCTATTGCACAACAAAAGGTCGAGATTATTCGCAATGCTCAACTCAATGGTAAGGTATATGTTGAAACCAATCACTCTTTTATAAAAGGGTTTGGATGGTTTATTCCCAAGTTGCTCGATGAGCAAAAGATAGGTGTGATTATTCTCAAGAGAGAAAATCTAAGATAGCATCTAGTCTACTTAGAATAAAATGTTCTCCTGTTGTAAATTCTGGGAGGGACTGGATTACTACACCTGACAAGAAAAATTTCTTAATTAAGCCACCATCGCTACTGGTTTCTCCTAAAATAACATACTCTTTTGCTTGTTTAGCAAAGTCGTTATTTAGAGTTATTTCTAAAATATTCAAGGATTTTCAAGATCCCCAATGGTTGACCAATTATGAGTTTGAATGCCTTAAATGGTATGTAAGGGAGACAAATGCGCAAGCAGAAGAGTTTAAAAAGCAATTTCCCAGTATTAGATTTTACGAGATAGATGTAGAAGATCTCAACTCTTATGAGAGAGTACAAGATATGCTGAAATACTTTGGTTGTAAGGAGAAAGAGTCTTTAAGAGAGATTATTGGCAAACCGACCAATCTATTGAGAAATAAATGAGTTTTCCATTCAAATAATTTAGTACAGAAGTACTGGTGGAAGATGTGAGTTAACCTGAACGGAGGTTAATCAATAACACAGCTTGGGGTGATTCCGCCAGATAAAATCCAGCGATAAACTTCCGCCATCTGTTTACCAATATAGTCCCAAGAATATTTTTCTTGAACTACAATTCTCCCTTTTTCGCCCATTTTGAGACGTTGACTGGATGATAATTTCATTGCTTCCATTAACGCTGATTTTAAAGCTTCCTGATTATCTTCTATCCACCAACCACAATCATAACTCAATAAATCTTCCCAAGGAGCTTCTTTTGTGGTGATTACGGGAACTTGATATGATAGAGATTCTGCCACCACAATCCCAAAATTTTCTGAATGGGTTGGTAAAACAAATAAATCAGCATTGGCTAAAGCTGATGCTTTCGTTTCTCCAGAAAGCATCCCCGTAAAAGTAACCCTATGGTTAAGTTGTAATTCTTGGGTTAATTTTTCTAATTTATTTCGATAACCGAGTGAGTCAGGTCCGGCGATAATCAAATGCCAATCTGGAAATTGCTTTGCTATTTGAGACCAAGTCAATAGTAAATTATCTATGCCTTTTTTTGGATGTAAACGAGATAAAAATAATAGCCATTGAGAATTGGCTATTGTGGGAAATAAGTCAGTCAAGATTGTTCTTGGAGGAGTATTTTCTAAATTAGGAATGTCTACACCATTAGGAAGTAATGCTATGGGTTGTTGATAACCCAACTTTCTTATAGAATTGACTTCTTCCTCAGAAGTTGCATGAAAAGCAGTAGCACAATTTAAGTTTTGTTTTTCGTATAAAATCCAAGCTAGTATTTTTTTATACTTACCATATTTTAGTGACCATGATTCCAACATTCCTCTAGGAGAAATTACTAGAGGAATATTATATTTTACTGCTGCTAGTCTTGCATAAATATTGAAAAACAACCATAAACCGTGGTTATGAATTAAATCAAATCGAGTTTCAGATAACTTACAAAGATATTGATAAGCACTAGGCTGAAATCCTACTAAATATTGAGCTGTTTTACTAGCTACTTGTGAGTAAACTTTTACTTCATCAGGAACTACTATTTTTCCACGAGTTTGATAATCTAAGGTAAATATGCTAGATTCAATTTCATAATTTAATAGGCTTTGAGCGATTCTAGATACGCTATATGCAGGACCTCCTACATTTTCATTGATACTATCTATGACTTGACAGATATTAAGAAGATTATTCATGGTTTTTGATGGTGTAAAAATTCCTCAAGAAAATTTTTCAGAGTTTGGGTAAAGTTTTCAAAACCATAGATTTCATTAACTTTTTTTCTTAAAGTTTCTGGTTGATATAGTAATTTATTGGGGTAATTACCTTGTAAAATAGAAGTGATCACAGATGCTATTTCTGCCACATCATCAGGATTAACCAAAGCCCCTAATTCTCCATGGCACAAAGCATCTAAGGCCCCATCTTGATCCCCTCCTAATACTGGTTTACCACAAGCAAGGGCCTCTAAATAAACAATTCCGAAGCCTTCTCCTTTGCTAGGCATGGCAAATACATCACAAAGATTGTAATAATCCCCCAGTTGTTCATCAGGAATAAATCCAGCTAAAGTGACATTTTTACTTAATCCTAGTTCTTCAATTAAAAGCCTTATTCTTTCTTGATCTTTGCCTTTACCCACGATTATATAATGAGCATCGGGAATACTAGTTAAAATTTGAGGTAATGCTTTAATAATTTGGTCATATCCTTTGTAGCGATCTTTTCCTGCTAATCTTGCCACTGTCAAAATAATTGGTTGATTGGGTTTTAGATTATGTTTTTTGAGCAGATAATCAGGTTTTGAGGCAATTTGAAACCTATCTATTTCAAAAGTACATGGAAGTATTGATATAATTTTTTCCTCAATATTTTGTTTTTGGAGAAGCCGACTTTTAGTATAATCTCCAATAGAAATAATACGGTCACTAGAAGCTAATGCTCGTCTGACCATTGGATTAGTTATGTTCCATACCTCTACACCGTAGATGAATGTCCAGTAAGAAGTACCAGTAATTGTTTTAATAATATAAGCTACAGGAGTAAAATTTACATGGCAACAAAAAATAAAATCGGGTTTTTGTAATAATCCATAACTCAAAATTTTAAGAGAAAAAATTAGAGTTCTCAAAAAGGAAGAAAATTGTCCAAAAAAGTGAAAGTTAAATTTCTCTAAATAAGGAAAATCTGATAAATCGACTGAATTAGTATCATTTTTGAGAAATACCTGATATTTATTAGTAGGTAAAATTGCTTGCATAGCCCCAAGCAAAAAACTACAATAAACTTGTATTCCTCCTTTGAATTGAAAAATATTAGGAATCCAAAGGTGAATTTTTAAATTTTTACTTTCAGTAGAGGTAATAGGTGATACAGTCATAGATTTCATAAAAAATTTCAATTTTTGTTGTTGTTACTAGAAATAACTTCGGTAATTTTTTGAGCCAACTTTTGCCGATAAATTCTCCAGGTTAATGATTCTGCTTTTTTCCTAGCCATTTGTCCCATTTGGGCTAATTCATCAGGATGATCATAGCACCATTGTATTTTTTCCTTTAACGCTTCTACATCGCGAATTGGGACAATAAAACCATCAACTCCTTCAGTAATTATGTCGAAGCCACCAGTATTAGGAGTAGTAATTACAGGTATCCCGCAAGCCATCGCTTCTAAAATGACTAAACCAAAGCCTTCCATGAGAGAAGGGAAAACCAGAATACTTCCTTGACTATAGTATTCATTTAATAGTAAATGAGGAACAGAAGGAATATGACGACATATATGCTTATATTGTTCTAACCAGCCTTGAGGAAATAAATTAGAACCGACTAAAAGTAATTCAGAATTAGCTAATTTTAATTGTTCCCAAGCAGGCATCAAATATTGAACCCCCTTGCGAGTAGAGATTCTCCCTACATAGATTACTCTAAATATATCATCTTTTTTGGGTTGGGGTTGGAAATTTTCTATAGGGCATCCGTAGGGGATAAGAGTAATCTTGTCTTCTGGTACACCAATTTCTAAAAGAGACCGTTTCGTAATTGAAGAAGCCACAAAAATATGATCAGCAAGTTCTACTTCTGCTTGTTTGCGCTTAATTTTCAAAGGATTTTTGGCATCTATTTCAATAGATTGCACAAGATTAGGAAATCTAGCTGCTTCTTCCTCCATAATTCTATCTTTCATTTGATAGTATGGAATTGGTAAATCATAGAGACACATAATTCCTTTAGCTTTGGCTTGAGCAAATGTTGTAGCTGCCAGGTCTTCGTAAAGATAAATAGCATCTAAATTATCTAAATGATGCTTGGCAATTTTTTTGTCTAATTCCCGATTAACCCAGTCAGTTAACTGTTGATTAGTTATTCCTAGTTTCGATACTAATTTAGTTCTAGCCAACAATATGCGAATAATCTCTTTCCATGGATATGTTGTCATAGCTTCTACATTCCAACTTCTTCTACTTAATTCCTTATTCAGATAGTCACTGAAGTGGTTAGGAAATAGTTCAATAAACTTGTTCAAGAAAGATTGAGGATTGTAGGCTAGAGTAGTAATAGCTTCATTAAGAAGACCATATTCTTTTAATGCTAAAGCAGCATTGCGGGCATCACCAGGATTGATATGATGAGCTATGGAAACTTTATACTGTGTATTCATTGTATTCTAATTGTGTCTTATGAGTAACCTGTGTATTTGTCTTTGATTCTAATTGAGGTAATAGGAAAATAAAACCTGTTAAAAACCAATAATAGAATTGGGCATAAATATTAAACACGATAAGACCAGCAAAATTATAAACATGGAACACAAATACAGAAATCATTAAACTTAAACAAAAAAAGTTTTTCAATTTACTAACTGCTTTCCAAGCGGCAAAAATTAATCCTAGACGAAATCCATACCAAAGAAAAAAACCTACTATACCAATTTCAATAACAACTCTCATCATTTCTGCTTCTAATGGCGGTAGAGGCTGTCCAGAATAGGGCAGATTAATTACATTCCGTAAAGTAGATACCGCTTGATGACTCGCACCAATACCATAAGCTTCAAATTGGTCTAGTTTAATAGTAAAAGCGTTTCCTATACGGTTAATAAGACTGTCAGAATTATTAGCTCTGATGAAAAAAGCATTAATCCCTTCTTGGAAAAATCTAGGAATAATTGCTATGGATAAAAATATCGGAACAAAAGCTTTTTTAGTTATTCTCCAAGATTGATCTGAACGAATCACAAAATTCAGGAAAAAATATCCTACCAGAAACAATACTTCATATACAATTAGTCTCCGCGCCCCAGTCATAAAAGAAGTCCCTAAGATCATCAATAATTCAATGACGGTAACTATACTCCAAAATTTTGATTGTGATTGGAAAAACAAGGGAATAATGAGGGTGAAACAAAAAGTTAAAAAAGAAGTGTAACCACCTAAATAGGGAAAAGTTGCCGTAACTCTAGCATACTCTCCTACTGTTGCTGTAGCCTGAATACCGCCACCATAAACATTGATTGGGCTGTCGATAGGACTAAAAAATTGTAGAGTTGCTAATATTCCTAGAGGAATAACCAGTAATAAATAGTTACGGATAAATTGATAGAGTTCTGTTTGATTGCGAAACAGAGTAGGTAAAATCCAGATTAACGGTATGTAGAAGAAATAGGTTTTTAAACCAAACAGTCCTACTATAATTGAACCTTGGTTAGGGTTGAATACTTGAAAAAGTCCTACTAAAAAGGCTAAGAATAATATTTGTTTGAGAAAGCTATCCTTCAAAATATATTTAGGTTCAGGACTAAGATAGTATTTTATGTAACCCAACAAGAGAACTATATCCTTGAGAAAGTAGAATATATCACTGGCTTGGGGAAATAACCATTTTCTAATTGCCCCTTCTATAACTAGTACGAACATAGTAAATTTAATAGTTACCCGCCAGTCACTAGTTACTAACCAGATAAAGCCAAAAAAAGTAATTGCCAAAATCAATAAATTCATTTAATTGCTGCCTCAAAAACTTTTAGGTATGCCTCTGCTACTACTTTACTAGTATGAAGGGCTAAATGGGAAGGGGCATTTTGTCTATATGCTGTTAATTGGTTGGGATCACTCAATAAATCAAAGAGACATTGGGTAAGCTTATCTACATCCCCGTTAGGAAATGTTACCCCACAATTAGCGATCGCCTCTTTTAAGCCTCCTTTTTCCGAACCTACTACTACACAGCCACAGGCTATCCCTTCTAAAGCTACAATACCAAAAGGTTCTTCCCAGAGAGATGGTACTACCATAATTTGATGAGCACTAAGTAATTTTACTAGTTCTTCCCCGGTTTTTACACCGACAAAGTCAACTTGATTGGCAATATTGAGATTTTGGGCTTGTTTTTGTAGGGATTCTAGTTCAATGCCGCTACCGATAACAGTTAATTGAGGAGTCAGTCCTTTTTTTTTGAGTTTTCCCATTGCCTCAAGTAGAAGATTTACCCCTTTGTCAGACACTAAACGTCCTAAAAATACTAATTCTTTGTCCCGACTAATTTCTGGTATTTGGCGAAAAAGATCATCGCGATAGGCATTAGGAATAATTGTTGATTTACCTGGAATATCTTGGGCGATCGCTTGGCTTATAGATATATTTGTAGCAAAACGAGTTATTGTTTTTTTTATTTTATCCTGCCAATTTTCACTCCCGTTACTACGACGATACCAAGTGTGATGACTTAGTACTAAAGGTCGAGGTACTAATAATATTGGCCAAATCCCTTTAAGACTAATACATCCTTGGAAATAGACTTCACTCCATTTGGTTAATTCTAGTAATTTTTGGGGTTTGGGATTACGTATTACTTCAAAACTAAATTGTTTACATTCAGGATCAGGAGTTAAAGATACTAATTTCACTTCGTGTTTTAAAGAGGTGAATTCATGAGCTAGGGTGGAAATGATCGTCTCTAGACCACCAACACTTGGATAAAAAAAAGGTGAATAAATCAGTATTTTCATAATACTAAAAAAATATAATCTTTACAAATTATTTTTGTAATTGAGATAAAGCCTTAACTATTGCTTCTATATTATCCTGGGGTGACCAGGTTATCATTCTTTGTCTAGCAGCAATACCCATTTCCTCAAGTTTTTGGCGATCGCCTAGAACTTGCTGTAAAATCTTGGCTAAAGCATCAATATCTCCACAGGGAAAAATGTAACCAGTTTCACCTTCTTTAATTAAATCTTCACGACAGCCCACGCGATCGCTCACAATCACCGGACATTCACAAAGCATAGCTTCATTAACCACAACGCCAAAAGGTTCAAAATCTGAGGGCAATACAAATAAATCTGCTGCTTTATAAATTGAAGGTAATTGAGACTGATTCACAAAACCCAAAAATTTAACTCTATCTTTTATCTTCAATGAAACTGCTTCTGCTTCTAATTCTTTTCTTAAATCACCGTCACCTGCAAAAATCAAATAGCTATTGGAGACATTTGCTTTACTAAAAGCTTTTAAAAGATCTTGGGGGCGTTTCCATGGTTGCAATTTAGCACAAAACATGACCACACTAGCATCTTCTGGTATATTCCAATCCTGACGAATTAAAGCTATATTTACTTCACTAGCTTGTGATAACCAGGACTCATTATCAACACAGAAAGGAGTTATAATAATACGTTCTGGAGGAACATTTAAACTCTCTACCACTTTTTTTCCTGGAGTTGAGCCAACTAATATAAAATCACCTAATTTAAAAATAAATGGCAAGACAATTTTTTTCAATCTACTTTTTAATTTGTTTTGATTACGAGGTTCTAATGTACTAGTATCAGTACTAAATATGAATTGTTTGCCTGTGAGTTTACTAGCAATTGCCGTAATCCAAAAACTAGCATAGGAATAACCTGTGTAAGTAATTATTGTTTCAAAGTTTCCTTGAGTTATTGTTGGCCATAAACCCCAGTTAATTAGTCCCCAAAAACCATTTAATCCTGGATTAGGAGAATTATTAGGAATTTCTCGCCAAGAATATCCATCGAGTAGGGGGATATCCCAGGATACTTCTACACCAAAATCACGCATAAAGGTGGTATTAACCCCTTCTAAACTACAATAAGCTACCTCTATTTCCAGTTGAGGATGTTTTGCCATTGTACGATACAATGGAGCCCCGTACTGTACTGGGTGCGATGCTATGATTAACAATGAATGTTTTTTATTATTCATCTTAATTTGTTTATTTTTCTAAATACAATAGGCGAAAATTTCACAGGATTTTTCTACTGGTTGTGAGTTAAGACTTACCATCTGATAGTTTAAAGATGTTAAAAGCTCACAACACTTTTGATGTACTTCTAAACCATGGGTTGCTAAAAATATTTTAGGTTTGTGTGTACTTAGTAAAGCTTGAGCACCTAACAAAACATTATATTCAGCTCCTTCTACGTCTATTTTCAAAAGATTGGGTATAGGAATGTCATTATTTTTAAGTAATTCATCTAAAGCTACTGTTGATACTGTTAGTGATCCAGTTGCAGAAAGTTGGCCCATACAACTACTTGATTCTTGAAATAATGCTGTACCCATTTCATCACTAACAGCACTTTCGACAATTTGAACGTTTTTGATTTGATTTAGCTCTAAGTGTTTATTAAGATAAAATATATTTGATGGTAAAGGTTCAAAGGCTACTACTTTACCTTTTTTTCCTACTAATACTGAAGCCAGTAAAGTATAAAATCCTACATTTGCCCCTATATCGAAAACATTATCTCCTTCAGCTATTTCTTGAACTAACGAGTTTTGTTTTTCATATTCGTAGCTACCCAACCAAAAGCCATTTTGTCCTGAGCCTACTATCCATTTTTTACCTTTTAATTTTCCTTGAAGAATAGGTACATTCATATTTTTTGGTATTAATTTAAGAGGCCATCTTAAAAGCTTTCCTATTATAGAGCGATTAGAAATTCCCGAAAAATTCATTGACTACTCTCCTCTAAATCAGTAGTAAGATAATTAGCAAAAATTTGAGTTTGTTTAAACAGATTATGATTTTGATACCAAGAATAAGCATTATCCGCAATCATTTGGGCTAAATCGAGAGATAATTTGTTACTTTTAGTATCACATACCCAATAATGTTTATTTTTTTCTAAACCATCAACAATAGATTCAATACCAGAACTTCTGATTGGCGCCAGACGATATGCACAATAAGCAGCAAAGATAGTAGATTTTCCCAAATAGCTAGTAGGAGGGAAATTAATAAAACCCGCTATTGATTTGAGCATAATTTTGCCTATTGCTTGTGGTTCTAGGATTCCTTGTTCTTGAATAGGAACATCAGGAATTAAAGATAAATCTAGATTTGTTGATTTACCTATATCATAAATCATTTCTATGTTCAATTCCTTACAAGTTTTTTTGAGTGAGTCTAGACAATTTTGGTATACCTGTCTTCTACTATTAGCACTGCCAAAAATTACTAGATTACGAGGCCTCTCCTTGAGAGGAGGAGCATCATGAGCTTCTCCAATGTTTGAAAATACAGGCATAATAGTAGTTTTGTCTGAAAAAGAAGAATCGATGTTATTTAATATTTGTACATTATCTTCTCGATTGGTTACTAAATAGTTACTTAGTTTTGATAGACGAATGGTTAATTTTTTTTGTTGAAAAGATAACCAAAATGAACTTGTCCAAGGTTTGTTAGAAGTAGCATATAATTCATGAAACATAGTCACTAATCTTCTTTCGCTGTCTTCTTTTAGCCAATTTTCTAATCCCTTCACTAACCAAGTTGGACACCCTCTTTGAGCGTAACCGTAACCTACATAATGGAGTAGAATTTTTTGGGAAGAAATAACGGATAAGCAATCACTAAGGTTATTGCCTTGACGCTTTTCTAGTTGACTAATTTTAAATCCTTCAATAGTATCGTCTCCTTGCCAAGAGAGATTACCTACTAGGAAATGGGTATCAATTTGATAATCTTGTCGTAGTTGACGAGCTAAGTTAAGGGCATAATCTCCTAAACCGTTAATAGCTGGAGGTAATTCGGGTACTATTTGTATAATATGTTTCATTTTTCAGATTATTTATTTTTTATTCAAAATTTAAAAATAAGGTTACAAATTCGTTAAATATTAGTTTATTTTTTGATAAAAATAAAATTATTTATATAATTTGAGGTTTTAATTTTTGATAAATTTTGATGGTAGTTTACATCAAAACAATCAAGAGAAGTAAGTTGTTTGTTTTGTAAAAAAAATCCCTGATATCCAAGAGAACTTATTTGCTCAAATATTTGCGTAATTAAAATATCACCAAGATGTCTTTGTTCTATTTCTATCAATAAGGTAGGATGATACTTTAAAATAGTTTTTTGAGCACCTTCAATTACTTTACTTTCATGACCTTCCACATCAATTTTAATAAAATCAACATGATCAAAATTAAATTCATCGAGTGTTTTAACATTTATATCCATTTCTATATGTTCACTAGAAGGTTTATTATTTATAGAAGCTAATCCAGTGGCTAGGGTTGTGTTTATTCTTCCTCTAATAACAGGAATATACAATTTGAAATTTTCGTTGCAGTTAGAAATACCTAAATTATATAGTTTGATATTATTTCTTGACTTTACTATATAGTCATTGATTGTTTTCGCTGGTAATATTTGTGGTTCAAAAGCATCAACATAGTCAAATATTAAAGACAAAGCATAAGTATAAAAACCGTTATTTGCTCCAATATCTATAGCCCGATATTTTCTACTCCCTGCTAATTCTTTTAAATAATAAATTTCTGATTCTAGGTGACCTAAATAATAACGATAGTAATAATTTAATGGTAATCTTAAGTGCTTTGGTGTAATTTTTAATAATGAGTTAAATAATAAATTTTGCATTTTTCTTATATTTTTAATTATCTTGAATATTTTGTGTTCTATCCTGTTTGGTCTGCTAAAAATCTGTACTAATCTTTTAAAACAATACGGGTTACCCCGTCTCGTTTCTGGCTTTTTGAGACATACTTAATACGCAAGACCCAAATAAACTGGGAAATGTATTAGTAAAAAAAGTAGTCAAATTCGAGTCGAAAGGATGAATAAATTTTATAATTAAAGGTAATGGAATATGACCCGATGCTAGACGTAATTTAACTTAATAACCAGAATTTGTTAACAGCTCATAAGCAGTATTCCAGTCATAAAAACGAAAAATGAGTTTTATCCATTAATCCTCCGTTAGTATACTTAAAATTGCCTTTAATAAATTGCCATCTTTGCTTAAAATACAAAACATTCGGTAATGCTACTGCTATTATACCATCATCACTCAAATTATTTCGTAATTTCTTTAAAAACAATTTTGCATAATACACATTCTTAATACATATCTACATACAATACAATCAAAAACTTCTAATCCAGATGGATCAAATTTGTTCAGGTCATATATTATTACAGAATCGTATATTTTCTTAGCTACATCGACTTCAGCTTCTGAGTGTGTGATCCCCACAATTCGACAATCATTAATCTCTTTAATTTTTCTACCTAAAGATCCAGTGCCACATTTAATGTCGAGAATACATTTTACATTATACCTTGAAAGTTATTAAAAAAAACCGCGCCACCTGACACCTGAAACCAAATCCGGTTATGAAATAGCCCCTACTCAGATCTTGCATCTTTATCCAAAGTTACTTGTGGATGAATAATGAGTAATGAGTAAGAAGTCTTGGAGTAAGAAGTCTTGGAGTAATGAGTTTTGAAGTCTTGAAGTGAGGAAGTAATGAGTTAAAGAATTAATGCTCAAAGCTTAAAAATTGGTTGACCGAGTGCAAAATCTTCGGCGAAAGAGAAATGAACTTTTTCTGAGGTTAATTTAGTACATAAGTACTGGTGCTTTGATATGAGCCTATAAAAAAGCTTCAAAAGCAGGGATAGATAGGATTTCAAGCTTTATAAGAGGTATAACAATAAAGGCACTTTGAAAACCGGATTTGGTATGAAACCTAGTACTTAGGGTACGGGTGAAAAAGTAAGTTTTGGTGAGGAGAAAGGCAAGAGAGGCACCGAGGCACGGAGGCTCCGAGGTAATAATGATTTATGAATTTTCGAGTAATCAAAGAAAAAAATGCACTCTTTCTAGCATAATATATCAAAAAACCTTGCACTTTTTCTGATAAAAATGGGATCAAACCTTTATCTAGCAAAAGTTTTACATTTATTCAGCAAGCCCTACTTAGATATTGCACCAGTAACTTTGTACTAACTAGCCAGCAGAAAAAATTCCTTTTTTTGATGACTAAAAGGGTTGTTGAGCACAAAATTTAAGTATAAATACTTAAATTGTTTCCGAATTCCGTGTCAGGCGTGCGCTTCCCTAGCGCCGGAAGCGCTCTTGTCGCACCGCAATTGAAGAATGGATAATTCCACCACCACAAGTAACCTTGGATAGAGATGGAAGATCTGAGTTATTATCGTGTGACCATAAAAACATTTTTGAGGCCAGCTTTTCTGATATCTTATAGTTAGTATTTCTCTGACTATGATTATTCTATGGATTCATCAATTACTTGTATATTTTCTATCAACACAGGAAGATCTGGATCTAATTATCTGCACAAAATTTTTGAGCATGTACTAGAATGCGAATCTTATCACGAACCTAAGCCATATGGTAGTGGGAAAGCTATGCGCCAATATGCACAAGGATACAATGAACCCATGAGAGCTATTGCACAACAAAAAGTCGAGATTATTCGCAATGCTCAACTAAATGGGAAGATATATGTTGAAACAAATCACTGTTTTATCAAAGGGTTTGGATGGTTTATTCCGAAATTACTTGATGAGCAAAAGATAGGCGTGATTATTCTTAATAGAGAAGAGTCCAAAATCGCCTCAAGTTTACTCAGAATAGAATGTTCTCCTCTCGTACTCAAAGGTAGAGAATGGATCACTACACCTGACAAGAAAAATTACTTAATTAAGCCACCATTGCTGCTGATTTCTCCTAGAATGACTTACTCTGTTGCTCGTTTGGCAAAATTTCCATTTAGAGTTATTCGCAAGATATTCAAAGGTTTTCAAGATCCACAATGGTTGACTAATTATGAACTTGAATGCCTTAAGTGGTATGTAAAAGAAACAAATGCTCAAACACAAGAGTTTAAAAAGCAATTTCCCCATATTAAGTATTATGAAGTCAATATAGAAGACCTCAATTCTTATGAAATAGTACAAGATATGCTGAAATACTTTGGTTGTCAGGAAAAAGAGTCGTTAAGAGAGATTGTTGGCAAACGAACTAATTTAATGAGATAGTACAAACTATCATGAGGCACTTTGATTGTAAGGAGGAAAAGAAAAGTACTTAAAAGCTTTCTCAGTAAGCTGTTCCGCACTTAAATTTTAATGACAATCTAGGCTAATAGGATATCATATCATCTCCGTTTAATTAGTTATGATAAAGTTATACCTTCATACCTTCTTCCTTCCCTTCTGCCTCTCTTGCCTCTCTTGCCTCCTGCCTCACCTCATTTTTATCGTAAGTATTCACCCGAACTTGATATCACAGCCTCTGAAATGTTTAGTTTAGGTGCGAATTAGCTGATGCACACATTTTTAATTCAGGCAAGAAACAAAAAGATGATCGCTATTTAAATAATTAGTCCAGGTGAACTAATCAACTAATACTTCCCAAGAGATGGTTGACAAAAGCTACCAATCTATAACTAAAAATCCACCAGTTAAAAGGAATTTTTTCGCTGATGAGCATTATAAAAAATATTTGTAATGTTACATTAAATAGCTGATTTAATTAAATTTACAGAAAAACATTGAAAACATAAAAATTTTAGACAATTTTTAAAGAAAATCCCTTGTACGCTATCCATCCCATCAGTAAGATAGAGGAAATAGCAGAATTTATACTAAATACAAGAACTCCTTGAGTAGAAGACAAATCCAAAAATAACAGTAAAATTATTTGTGTAGCAATTTTAAGGGGAATTTCAAGCCACAGACCATTAATCCATCCTTTTGCTGAATTAATACTCCACATAGTACTACGCAAGTATAACAAAAATCCTAAAGTTATAATTAAAGTTAGCTCTCGTTTCAAGTCAGAATACTGAGGTCCGAGAATCCATAAGATTTGACTTGAGAAAACAAAAGTAATTGAAACTACCAGTAATCCAAATACTATGTTGAAAACAATTAATTGTAAGTAACGTAATTTTAATAAATTCAAATCTTGGCATCTAGAGAAAGCTGGATATACGATATTCGACATAATCGGCTCTATAAGAGAAAAAATCATAATAAAACGACTTAAAGCCCCGATGTTAGCAATATTTTCCACATTACCAAAAATACTAATTAGAAAAACAGTAATTTGGCCCTGAAAAGCATAAAATATGATATTCGGAGAAACATTTTTGACTGTTTTCAAAATATGTTTTCTGTATTCCTGATTAATTGGGCTGTTTATATCTACTTTTTTCCCAATATTTTTTTGCAATAAAAAAGATTGCAAACTAGATGTTATTGTAGATATGATTATTGCGATAAGAGTATTTAGCTGAATCCAGCTAGCTATCAAAATAAGTGTAAATCTGGTAGTAATAACTGTGAAATCTAATTTTTGTAATAGAGAAATTTGAGAATGGAATTGTGGAACTACTTGTAACACTTGAATCTTCAAATAAAAATAAAGCTCAACAATAATCGCTATTGTAATCAAAATTATGTATATCGGTGAAGCATTATTTTTAAGTAACAACCACACTAAAATCGGAGTAATAATTATGGTTGATAGTACAGCAAACAACTGTCGTAATTGCAGAGCCGTATTAATTAATTGACCAAAACGGTAACGATCTTGCCAGACTTTTCCGCTTAGGTTTAGTAAACCAATACCTACACCCAGATTGGCCAAGATATTCATTAACCCTTGCATGGAATTAGAAATGGTAAAAATAGCATACTCTTCTTTACTGAGATTACGCACAATTATGATTCCCGTAATCATCCCCAAGGCTTTCACCAATAATTGAACGGAGAAAAACTTAGAGATGGTCTTGGCCCAATACTTAAATTGCGATCGCCCTTCGTTCTCAGGTTGGTTTGTCATTTTTAGATTTATTACTTACACAATTATGCACTAACCCAATTAACGGCAGATTTGATTCAGCTATAATCTCTTGGCTATTTTTTACCTCGGTTTGAGTTAAATTACCCAAGCGAGCAACCATTAAGATTCCATCCACCATTTTCCCTAAAATTGGTACTTCTGCCGACTTGGCGATCGCCCCTGAATCTATGATTACTAAATCGTAATTCTCCCGACCATATTTTAATAACTCACGCATCCTTTCAGATCCCAATAAATTGAGAGGATTAGATACTAGTTTTTCCGCGGCTAAAACATCTAAATTCTTCACTTTAGAAATAATCAACCGAGGAATTGAGGCAAGATCAGAACTCCCCTTTAAAAAACTCACCAAACCTGATTCTTTTTGAGTATTCCAAATCTGAGACTGAGATGGATTACGTAACTGAGCTTCAATCAACAATACTCTCAATCCCAACTCAGCCCCCACTAAACCTAAATTAGCAGCTACAGTCGATTTTCCTTCCTGGGGTATCGTACTAGACACTAAAATGGTTTTCGGGGTCTCTTGTGCTAAATTACTGCGGGTAAAAAGAATCCTAAAAGCTTCACTCACCTCTGAAGTCGGTGAATTCAATAGAGGAAGCTGACTATTTTGGTCATTTTTTTCGATATTAGTTTGAGAAAACTGAGGAATTGCCGCTAACACAGGAGACTTAAATACTCTTTGAACATCTTTGATATCATAAATCTTGTTATCCAATTTATCGACAATAAAGGCACTTAACCAAGCCAATACAATACCTGTGCCTAAAGTTTGCCAAAGTATTAATCCTCTTGTGTTATGTGTAGATTCTTGAGGTACTTCTGCGTATTGAATTAACTCTAAATTAGTTGGTTGCCTATTCAGAGATACTTGAATTTCCTGATTATTTTGGATGAGATTATTAAGAATTTGCTCTCTTGCGGCAACTTCACGCTCTAACTGTTTTTGTTGAAACTCAAGCTCTGGTATCTCATTAATTCTTTCTTTGTAAGAAGCATTAAGTTCTTCTAGAGATTGTAATCTTTGTTCTAAAGCTTGTATTCTTCGCTGAGTCTCCCAATACTGTTGTACTAATTGTTTTTGAATCGCTCCAGGTTGAAGAATTTGATCTACATCATTAAACTGACTAATCTGACGCTCATCACCCACAAACACCTTGTTTACATATTCTCGTAATTGCTGACGTTGAACTTCTGCTTGTTTCTTTAAGCTCAAAACTTGGGGATGATTTTCTCCAAAACGTATTTTTTCTTTGTCTATTTCATTTTGTAGCCTTTGCAGTTCCTCTAACATAGAGGCGGCTAGGGGAGACTCACTGATAAAAGTTGAGAAAATTGCCTCTTGAGAATTATTAGTTCCAAAAACCTCCTGCAAAGACTGTAACTCTGTTCTTGCTGTAGCTAATTCAACATTGATGCTATCTATTTCTTCGTCTAGTTGATTGATGGTAGAAGTCAGATCACTTGATTCTGTATTGATATCTAGAATGCGATTTTTTTGCTTAAAAGATTTTAATTCTTCCGCCGCTAATCTTAATTCCTCTTGACTCTTAGGTATTTGACTTTCTAGAAACTGCTGGAATGACAAGTTTTCTGACAAAACTGCCTGTTTAGCTAGACCCACATAGCTTTCCATCCAAGCATTCAAAACTTGTGCTGCTTCTTCAGGGTTATATGAAGTATAAGAAAATTCTAAAATAGATGTGTCTTGAGGATTAACTACATCAAAGTTATTTAGCAAGGTAGAAGCTTTAGTATCCATATTCAGTTCTTTAATCACTACCCTAGCTAAATTTTCCGATTCAATAATTGCCATTTCATTGGATAAATTGCTTCCAATTTGGTTTTTAGCTTGATTCGGATAAGATAGAGAGTCTGGTGATACTAAAATACGTCCCTTTGCCCTGTATTGAGGTTGTTGTCTGATAGAGCTGATGAACCCAATAATCAAAATAGTTAAGAAAACATTAAGAGCGATGGGCCATCGTCTTTTCAAGATTCTTATATAGTTTAATAGTTCTTCCATAACTTGATCATTGTTGTATGTTTAATATATTAATCTTTTGTTTGATATTATAGTTGATAAAATTTATTTTGCCACAAAAATATTTATCAAACCAATATATTGCCAAAAGGCTTTATCTTAATTATTTATCAGCGTTTTTACTGATGTAAGATGAAGTAGAAATTTATAAAATAAAAGATATATAATGTATTTAAAATTGGTAATTTTCTAGTCCACTGTATTTTATCGGTTTGCCTTAGAGTTAGTGTGGAGCCAATGACCTCCACCTGCCTCGCGATTATAGAGGAGTGCTGCTAGTTTTCGTTGAAAAAAAAGATAAAATTTGCGGCTATCAACCGAATAATGGACAAACCTCTATTACAATAACTACTTTTTACACAAACAAAAAAATGAAAAATCAACTTAAATCTAAATTATTAATCGTTACACAGTTTTTTCCTCCTGATTACGCAGCTACAGGCCAACTGATTTATGAATTATGCTTAGATTTAAGTAAAAAACTCTTAAATGTTGAAGTTTTCACTTCAAAACCTCACTATGCTTTCGATGCCAAGAATTCTTCTGTACCTTCTCGGGAAATGATTGAGGAAGTTATGGTAAAAAGGAGTAATAAATTAAGTTTTTTTTACAAAAGAATCCGTATAAAAGCATTTGCTTCTCTTGTCTTCTTTTTACAAGCTTTTTTTTATACAATTGTCAATGGACGCCGACAAGACTTAATTTTGTTCACGAGTGCGCCACCATTCTTACCCTGGTTAGGTTTAATAACTAATTACCTCTTCGGAACTAAATACATTTGTCTTATTTATGATGTATATCCAGAAATTATCACTACACTCAATGTATTACCAGAAAGCAATTTAATAATTAAACTATGGCGAAAAATTAATCTTTTAACTTGGGCTCGCTCTAGCCAAATAATTGTCCTAGACTCTTGCATGGAAAAAAGAATAGCAGAAATATATCCAGAAGGAAGTCACAAAATTAGTATTATTCACAATTGGTCAGATGAAAAGAATATAGTACCTAGATCCAAACAAGATAACTGGTTCGCTAAAAAGTACAATTTAGTTGACCAATTTACCGTAATTTATTCTGGTAACATGGGACGCTGTCACGATATGCAAACAATTGTAGAAGCAGCAATACATCTTAAGTCGCAACCGATCAAGTTTTTAATGATTGGTAATGGTGCTCAATATGAATATATTGAAGCAAAAATTACCGAATTTCAATTAAATAATATTATACTGCTTCCTTATCAAGATAAAGAAGTTTTACCTTACTCTCTAACGGCAGGAGATCTAACTTTAATTTGCATAAAAGAAAATGTAGTAGGCTTAGTTTCTCCCAGTAAGATATACAGTTGTCTAGCAGCAGGACTTCCTATCGCCACAATTTCTCCCGAGGGATCATTTTTGTGTTCATTAGTAGAAGATGCTAAATGTGGCAAAAACTTAAACAATGGAGACAGCAAAGGTTTAGCTAATTTTATTATGTGTTTAAGTAATGATCAAGAATTATCTAAACAAATGGGTAAAGCTAGTAGAGACTATTTGCTCTCTAATTTTAAAAAGGAAATTGCCATCAATAAATACTACAAAGTTATGGCAGAAAATTTAGTTTGAGTGAACTAATCGGCATTATCCTCTAACTTAGAGATTGCACCTTCTGAATCCACCAGTAAATGCTATCCTTTATAAGCAACTCACCAAACCCTTGTATAGCAGGGAGCTTCTGAGCAGGGAGCACCGGAGCACCGGAGCACCGGAGCACCGGAGCAGGGAGCAGGGAGAGGGGTTTTAAGTAAAATTACTTAATTTGCCAAATAATGTATTTGTTTATACATTATTTTCTTAAACAAAATCTGAAAAAGCACTCACTCACAAGTTGGTGTTTTTGTCAAGTTTTATGTTAAGAAAGATGTTTATAAAGCATAGCAGTAAATGAGGCAGGGCTGTTTCGTTCTAAAATTTTGTCGTAAGCTAGAAGCTAGACACCACAAAAGTTGACGCTCTTTTTAGCTATTATTAGAAAAAAGGTGATTTATTATTAGCAAAAAATCCCCTCTGTTGAAGCTCCCGTGCTCCGGTGCTCCCTGCTCCTCCTCACCATTTTCTTTGTCAAGAATGAAACAGCCCTGGTAAATGAGGGGGTTTTGATGGAAGATCTGAGTTGAGTTTGAACGTCATGGCCCTAAGAAGGCAAGCAATATGGCAAAATGAAAGATGAAAAGTTAGCAAAAAGTTAAAAAAAACAACATGACAGCTACTATAGCAGCACAAAAGAAAACTCGCCGCTTAGTCTTTCCGTTTACAGCAATTGTCGGACAAGAAGAAATGAAACTAGCCTTGCTGCTTAACGTCATTGATCCTAAAATAGGGGGAGTGATGATTATGGGAGATCGCGGCACAGGGAAATCTACCACTATTCGTGCTTTAGCTGATTTACTACCAGAAATCCAAATAGTTGAAGGAGATGCCTTTAATTCAGATCCCGAAAATGCCGAATTAATGAGTGATGAAGTGAGAGAAAAAGTTGAACAAGAAATTCCTCTAAACATCACGAGAAAAAAAGTCCCAATGATTGACCTACCCCTAGGAGCCACCGAAGACCGAGTTTGCGGTACCATAGATATAGAAAAAGCCCTTTCAGAAGGAATCAAAGCCTTTGAACCAGGACTACTCGCCAAAGCTAATCGTGGTATTCTTTACGTAGATGAGGTAAACCTCCTAGATGACCACCTCGTAGATGTGTTGCTTGATTCGGCCGCTAGTGGCTGGAATACTGTAGAAAGAGAAGGTATATCTATACGTCACCCAGCACGCTTCGTTCTAGTAGGTTCCGGCAACCCAGAAGAAGGGGAATTACGCCCTCAACTCCTAGACCGCTTCGGTATGCACGCAGAAATTCGCACAGTCAAAACCCCAGATTTACGAGTACAAATCGTTGAACAAAGATCAGCTTTTGACCAATCTCCAGAAGAATTCACAGAGAAACATAAAACAGAGCAAACAAAACTACAAGAAAAAATAGTAAAAGCGCAAGAAATATTACCGAAAGTCAATTTAGAATACGAACTAAGAGTAAAAATTTCTGAAGTGTGCTCGGAACTAGACGTAGATGGCTTAAGAGGAGATATAGTAACAAATAGAGCAGCTAAGGCAATAGCCGCCTTAGAAGGGCGCACAGAAGTAACTGTAAATGACATTAAACGAGTAATCACCCTGTGTTTACGTCATCGACTACGAAAAGATCCCCTAGAATCAATAGACTCAGGATATAAAGTACAAAAAGTATTTGCTCAAGTATTTGGAGTAGAAATTGCCGAAGAAGATACTTAAAGGCAGTAGTTATCGTGATTAAAGATTAACAAGTTATGACTGAATCTAGTTTCTGTGGAAATGAACCCCTAGTTGAACTAAAAGGAGCTTACAAAAGTTTCGGTGATAACGTCATCCTTGATGATGTGGATTTAACAATCTACCGAGGAGAGGCCCTCTCAATTATTGGTCCCTCTGGTACAGGAAAATCAACAATCTTACGCATTATCGCCGGATTACTTCCTTTAGATAAAGGGAAAGTATATATCAAAGGGAAAGAAAGAAAAGGCTTAGTTGAAGACGGCGCTAACTCCATCACCATGAGTTTAGTTTTCCAACAGGCAGCACTTTTTGATTCCTTAACAGTAGGAGAAAATGTGGGTTTCCTACTTTACGAACATTCTCGTTTATCTAGAAAAGAAATCGATAAACTTGTGGAAGAAAAGTTACAGTTAGTTGGACTAGGCAAGATTAGTCATCAGTATCCCGCCGAATTATCCGGTGGGATGCGCAAAAGAGTCAGTTTTGCTCGCGCCATTATGTCTAACCCGAAAAACCCCTCTGGTAATCCCGAAATAATTCTCTATGATGAACCGACAGCAGGTTTAGATCCCATTGCTTCTACAGTCATAGAAGATTTAGTCAGAGAATTACATGGTGCATCAGCGTGCAGTACTTATGTAATGGTTTCTCACCAAGAAAGTACAATTAGAAGAACATCAGACCGGATTATATTTTTATATAAAGGAAAAATTCAGTGGCAAGGAACTTACGCCGAAATAAAAGAAACAGATAACCCAGTAGTGCGACAATTTTGCAGCGCCAGCAAAATTGGACCAATCCAAGTACAGTAAAGGAAACAATAACCAGGGGAAATGAATAATGCGATCGCGATTACACAGAGAAGGTTCTGTAGGTTTAATGATTATAGCAGGAGTGGTAACCCTTTTAGGAGCTTTTTTATGGATACGGAACTTCCAATTCGGTGAACGTAACTACCGAATAACCGTCAACTTTCCCGAAGCCACAGGAATTATAGAAGGAAGTACAGTGCTTTATCGTGGTGTAGAAGTAGGAAGAGTTACAGAACTTAAAGCCCAAGCTAATGGGGTAGAAGCCCAATTACAAATATCCCCCACAACTCTAAGAATGCCTCCAGAATTGACTATTGAACCAAGTCGCTTCGGTTTAATCGGTGAGGCGGTAGTGAATATTACCCCTAATCAACCAGTTTCTGACGATATCGGTTCCATGACAGCAGTTAGTGAAAACTGTGATTCCCAAATAATTGTCTGCAATGAAGATACTCTTCAAGGGGAATCACAGGGAGAGTTACTAGCTAATTTATCTCGTATGGGAGAATTATACAGCGATCCAGAATTTTATGAAACTATGGTTAATTCCCTGAAAAATTTATCCAAAGCTGGTGATTCTATAGATAGCTTAACTAAAGATATCTCCCGACTTACTTATACTCTAGAAACAGAATTAAGAAACTTCACTGCAAATACAGATGAAATCACCGCAGAAATTGTAGAAGTATCTCAAGATATTAGAGTATTATCATCTGAATTGACCTCAGTAAGTGAAGAAATTAATGGTTTAATTACCGCTAATCGCGATAATATTCAGACAACCGTGAATAATATTAATGAGGCGAGTTATGAGTTAAGCCAATTACTAACAGAAGCTAGACCAGCCATTGCTAGAGTTAATACTATCTTAGAAAATAGCGATCCTCAGCCATTATTAGAAAATCTCGAAACTCTCACCGCCGAGTTAACTGAATTTACTAATCAACTCAATAGCGATACCAATATCTTAACAATTCAACAAACTTTAGACTCCGCTAGAGCAACTTTTGCCAATGTAGAAAAAATTACCGCAGACATTGACCAACTAACTGGAGACCCCGAGTTTCGTACCAATGTGAGAAAATTAGTCAATGGTTTAAGTGATTTAATCTCCTCTACAGAAACACTAGAACAACAAGTACAAACAGCAGCTGCTTTAAACTCCATAACCAAAAAAGTAGAACAACAACTACAGGTAATGGAATCAGTATCTATCGAATCCTCTGAAACTGACAATACCCCTCAACCAACACTATCTAAAACTAGAGAAAAAACCCACTCTGACAAATAAACCTACATTCTCAACTTTCCTACTTCTGATATCAAGTAGAAAAAAACTATTACAAATATAACCAACTATTAAAAACAATTTAAAAACTTGAAAGCTATACTAAGACTGCCTCAAAGCGATAACCTTGATACCTCATCAGTTTAAGAATTCCTCTAAAAAGTTTAAATAAGTCAAGTTTTGTGACTACATAATTCTGTCACTATGATAAGCTAAGGGAAAAATTTGCAGAATTCTCTTAGAATAGGCATAAAAATCATGAAGACTAAACTATCTAATTATTGCTATATCTGTTTAACAGTTATCAATTTATTTAGTATGACTCCAGTTTTATCTGAAACTATAGATAATTCACCATCACCCCCCCTTAATCAAGAAATACTTGATGACTCTCTAGAATTAATTGAACAAATAGAAGATGCAGAAGTAAAAACTCAGATGCTACTTAATGCAGCAAGAAGATATTACCAGGCAGAGGAATCAGAAATAACTATACAACTACTCAATAAAGCTTTAGAGTCAAGCCAAGGAATAGTAAAACCAACATCGCAGATTTTCTTAATGATGGATATAGCGATGTTATACGCAGAATTAGAAGATTTAAATCAAACAGCAATCATCTTAGACGAAGTTTACGGAAAAATCCAACAACTAACAGATACTTCACTCAAAGCTACTCTACTTATTGATTTAGCAAATAATTATCATCAAATTGGTAATTCAGAAGCTGCCGAAACAATCCTCACAGAAGCAGAAACAGTAGTTACAGAAGCCAAAAATCCCCCTCCTAGCTTTCCTTTTCAACCTTTGCCTTTCCAGGGATCTATTAGACTAGGAACTAATCTATTTTTTGCTAGAGATAACCTGGCTAATGTTAATTTTAGGGTTGATGGTACCAAAAGATGGGCAAGAGATGAACTAGACTTTTACTTCAGATTTTTCAATAGCTTCGATGATAGTAGACCCTCAGGGGATGAAAATAGATTAATATTAGACTCAGTAGCTGAATATAAACGCTACCTCAATGCTAGACAATTCTTGTTTTTAAATCTAGGATATCTTCAAGACGATTTTAGCGATATAGATAACAGATTGAGTTACTTCACTGGCATAGGTTTGAATCTGTGGAGAGGCGCTAGTGAAAACGAAAAATTAGATATGCAGTTTGGTATCGGCGATTTATTTCAAAATTCT
This sequence comes from Johannesbaptistia floridana, assembly GCF_057440575.1. NCBI lineage: Bacteria > Bacillati > Cyanobacteriota > Cyanophyceae > Chroococcales > Cyanothrichaceae > Johannesbaptistia > Johannesbaptistia floridana. The sequence continues at coordinate 29,710 of NZ_JALKVM010000262.1, read as the reverse complement.
AATATCAGAAATCAAGAGGCTGGTTTTCCTGTTTTTCAATACGCTATTGTCTACAGAGATTTATTTTTTATCGATTGGCAATTTGAACAGTTTTTTATTTTAGAACTTCCTGTGAGGAATACTGCTAATTATTTGATTGATTCTGTTACTAGACTCAGTATTCCAGCTATTTATAACTGGTATGTGTTTACTTCTTTAGATTTTAGATATGTTGGCATTGCTAGTCCTGATAATCCTAATTTGGAAACTCGTTTTATTACAGGTATAGAATATAATTTTTAGCGGGGGCGATCGCCTTTAAATGAGTTTTGAAGTAATGAGTTTTGAAGTAATGAGTTTTGAAGTAAGAAGTTTTGAAGTAAGAAGTTTTGAAGTAATGAGTTAAAGAAGTAATTAGTTAAAGAAGTCTTGAAGTAAGAAGTTTTGAAGTAATGAGTTAAAGAATTAATGCGATCGCGCTTAAAAATTGATACTTTTAAAACCTTGTTTTTAGCATAATTGAGTCTGTAGAACCATTTTTTCCGATACTGTTTTAACCAATAGCAAAGCCCGTATATTGGGGAACTTCAGGAGGAGATTATTTGTCGATATTGTTCTAATGAAGCCATTGAATAATCTCCTGTTTTTCTATTTGAATAACAATTAAAAGTAGATTATTTTTGCGCTTAATTAAATCACCAAAAGCTTCCGCAAATATATCTTTAAAAGCTTTTTGCGCGATCGCCAGATCTAGTTTTCTTTCTGGCTCTACTTCTTCTAAAATATTTCTATAAATAATATATTGTCCTACGGCTTTTTCTAAATCATTAACTTGAGAAATCCCTAAAAAACTCATTACTCATTACTCATTACTCATTACTCATTACTTCATGATTCATTCTACAGCAGAAAGTGTTTCTGGAGAGCCCTGCTTGAGAGTGGTTGAAAACCGGAGTTGTGATCATAACTAAATCTTAACCGCACCATAATTTTTTCTTAAACTAAGCTTGCTATAAGTATATAGAGTAAATTACTATAATTAGCACCCAAACTTATCAAAAATTATTGTCAACACTTGAGTAAGAGATTAGAAATATAGATTTTAGCCTTAATCAAGAAAAGGAAAAGGCAATAAGTAAATCTCTATACTACTCTGATTTGATTAATGGGTTTTATTATAGTCAGCTAAAAAAAAAGTTTGAATATTGGATTAAGCCTTCGAGAAGGCAATTAATTATCTTAGGAGCAAAAAACGTCAATGACAACTCAGGAACCAGCTTTAAATAACACTCAATCTACCTCCGATTCAATTAGATTTATGACCTTCAATAGTGCTTTATCTGATAGACGCACCGAAGAAGGTCAACTAATAGAGATTCTCAGTGAACCAGGTTATGAACTTGCTGCCAATGATGCCGCGATTATCCAGCATCTTCGTCCTGATGTATTAGTGCTTCAAGAATTTGATTATGATCCCAATGGAGAAGGAATCGCCTTATTTCAAGAAAACTATCTAGAAGTTGCTCAGGAAAAAGAAGGGTTTGAATTAGACCCAATTGAATATGAATATGTTTATATTCCTACTACCAACACAGGGGAATTAGCACCAGTAGATTTAAACAACGATGGTCAGATTAGTTTACCTAATGATGGCTTTGGCTTTGGGAATTTTCCAGGTCAATTTGGTATGGTAATACTTTCCCAACATGAAATTGATGTAGACAATATTCGCACTTTTCAAGAGTTTCTCTGGAAAGATATGCCTGGTGGTTATATTCAAAGCAACACAGGCGCAGAAGGCACAGAACCTTTAGATGAATATTATTCTCCAGAAGCTATAGAGGTGTTGCGCTTATCTTCTAAAAACCACGTTGATGTACCAATTATAGTGGATGGAGAAACTATCCACGTTTTAGCAAGTCATCCCACTCCTCCGGTTTTTGATGGAGCAGAAAAACGTAATCTAAAACGCAACAATGATGAGATTCGTCTTTGGGCAGATTATATAGCCGGGGGAGACCGCGATGACTATATATATGACGATAACGGCAACTTTGGCGGCCTAGAAGAAGGAGCTAAATTTGTAATGATGGGGGATCAAAACGCCGATCCCATAGATGGAGACTCTGATAAAGGGGATCCTACTCTAGGACGTGGGGCAATCAATCAAATTCTGATTGAACCTAATATTAATACTAAAGCTACTCCCTTTGGCGCAGGTGGTGTAGAAACTGCTTTCTTAAATAAAGAGGACAATCCTTCAGCTTTTAATCAAAAAGGTAATCCAGGGTACGATACCTCCCTATTTGGTTTACGAGTAGATTATGTTCTACCCTCAGAAGATTTAGAAATTACCAGTCTGGGGACTTTTTATCCAGACAGTGAAGACCCTCTAAATAGAGATGTATTCTTACCCGAGGGTAGTTTTGAAACTGAAAACGCTAGAGATGGATTTGACTTCAGAAGTTCAGATCACCGAGCGGTTTTTGTAGACGTAGATATAGACGGCGAAAGTAGTGAAGAGATATTCAAAGTTAACCTCTTCCATCAATCAGACCAAGAAGGCTTCGCGGCAGCTCCCCAAGATGCTAACCGCAATGGAGCAGTAATGAATCGTTTGTTATCCTATAACGATAATCCCAGTATTTTTATCAACTCAGGTGACTTGTGGATTGCTGGACTATATCTAGATGCAAGTGCGGCATTATTTGGATTAAATGGTTCAGGACAAGTAATGATTAACAATTACTTAAACTGGCAAACCACAACTTGGGGTAACCACGAGTTTGATATTCCTACAGATGAAGTGGCCGCAGCTATTACTGCTAATCCTGATTTACTGATTGGTTTAAATAATGCTTTTGTTCCCCTTCAAGAAGATTATGTAACCTCCGCCTCAGGACGTACAGATAATTCCTTGAATATTTCCTTAGAAGCAGGCGAGTTACGTATTCATGGTTTTGTAAATGATTTGAGCACTCCTCTAGAGGAAATTTATCTCTACAACGAAGCAGCAGAAACAATAGTCGCACCCCTTGAGGTTAGTGTTACGGAAGATCAACTTTCAGCATACTTCCAAGGCGTAATTCCTGTAGACGAGGATTTACAAGCAGCTATAGACAGTGGAGAGGTTTCTGTCAATGTGTCTACGGAAAATTATTCTGAAGGAGAAGTCAAATCAGTACTAAATTTTGACCGAAGTTATCCTGGTACTGCTTTTCCCTACATGAGTAGTAATATGGATTTTGCCGCAGATCCGAATTTAGGTCCTCTCCAGGTAGAAGGATTGCGCCCAGCTATGGGGTTAGAAAACAAAACTACCATGGATCCTTTATATATAGATGCGGGAGGAGAAACCTTTGCTGTGGTAGCTGCTACTACTCCTACTATGCCAACTTTAGCCTCTAACTCTGTGGCAAACGGTGGGGTAGTTACTCCCGAGAATTGGGTTGCTGATGAAGATGGTTTTGATGATTTAGCAGCTTTGATTCAAGAGCAAGTGGATCGGGCGATCGCCGGAGAAGACCAAGTTTTAGGCACAGAAGATGATGTCAATAAAGTGGTTGTTGCCACTCACATGCAGAGAATTAACATTGATATCGAAGAATTAGTCCCTCGTTTACAAGGTGTGGATGTTTACATCGCTGGTGGATCTAATACTATTTTCCAAAACCCCGCCAATCCTCTCTATCCTGGTGATGAGTATCAAATTGAATTCTATCCTCTGCTTTTAGAAGGCGCTGATGGATTACCCACTGCCGTGGTTAACACTGATATGAATCATGAATATCTGGGTTATCTACAGTTAGAATTTAATTCTGATGGTGTGATTGTTAATGATTTCAACGGTGATGGTGTCTATAACTTTGGTAGCGATGACGATTTTGATATAAGTGTGAGTCGTGCTTATCCTGGTGACATTAGCCAAGTTGAAGATCTCAACGCTACTAACCTATATGATTCTCGCATTGATAATTTAGCAACGGCATTAAGTGCCCAAATGAATGACAAAGAATCTCGCTGGTATGGTATCAGTGATGAATTCTTAAATGGACAAAGACTTGGAGGAGGCTTCGATGGAGTCCGCAACCAAGAAACCAATCTCGCTAACCTGATTCATGATAGTTACCTTTGGTACGCTAGTTTTTGGGAAGATGATGTGGTTTTCTCCATGAGTAATGGCAGTGGTATTCGTGCTTCCATTGGACAAATTTTACCCGATGGCACTCGTATTCCTAATAATGCTAATGATGCTGTCGGTAAACCAGAGGGAGGTATCAGCCAAGCTGATATAGAGAGTGCTTTAGCATTTAATAATAGTATTGCTTTGATTGATATCACTGGTGAACAACTTAAAACTGCTTTAGAATCTATTGATGGATTGGGAGAAGGTGATGGTGATAATGGCGCCTATCAAATTGGTGGTTTTGCCTACTCATTCGATCCTAGTCAGCCAGAAGGGATGCGAGTGATTAATGCTCGTTTCCTAGAAGAAGATGGCAGTTTAGGTGATTTCATCATCAAAGATGGTGAAGTTATGACGGGAGACGAAGTTTTCCGCATGGCTACACTAGGTTTTAATGCTAGTCGCATCTTTAGCTTTATTGAAGAGCAAAATCGTGTTAATCTCGATCCTGGAGACCCTCAAAATTCTACAGGGGGAATTGTTGCGGAAACCCCAACGGATCTTCCTAACAATGCTGAAGTATTCCGAGATGGATCCCAGCAGGATTCCTTGGCAGAGTATCTATATCAATTCTCTCGTAATGGAACTGATGATACATCAGATGATATCCCCCTAGGTTCTCCTGATACTACTAGAGAAGAAGATGAGCGGATTCAAATTCTCTCTTATCGTGAAGATACTTTAGCAGAAGGAATAGTAGAACCAGAAACACCCTCAGTTATTTTTGGTACACCAGGAGATGATTTATTTGACAGCGCTATTCCCGATGAGAAAATGTTTGTTGGTGCTGGTCAAATTCTCTTTACAGGAAGTGGCAATGATACTGTTGATAGCAGTTTAGCAGAAGGCGGTAACCGCATTGAATTAGGTTCTGGAGATGATCTTATTTTTGCAGGTAGTGGCGATCGCATCCTGGCTGGTTCTGGAGATGATATTCTTTTCCTTAGTCAAGGTGACGGCGACAATGTTGTTACAGGAGGTGATGGTCAAGATCAATTCTGGCTTCTCACTGATTCTGAGGATATGCCTGAAATGGCTCAAACCATCACTGACTTTGTCTCAGGCGAAGACGTGATGGGATTTGGTGCTACTGACTTAGGGTTTGAGGATTTAAATATTACTTCTGATAGTGGTAGTACTATAATTAGTATCACAGAAACGAACCAAGAATTAGCAATTCTTCTCAATACTGAAGCAGATACAATTGGGGAGTCTAGTTTTGTTTTTGCTTAATTTGTTCAATTCCCTCTTCTCGGTTTTTTCTTTAGTTTAATTTAAGTATAAAGTACCTCAACTAATTGCTCGCAATCTAGTTGAGGTTTTTTGCTCAGTATTTGTCTTTCAAAAACCTATAGCAACTCGCCTTGTAGATGTTTACAACTGTGATAAAAAGCCCCCCGAGGTTACCTCGGGGGGCTTTTCATGATAACTGTAAACATCTATTTGCTCATTGCTATAGTACAATAGTACTGGTGCTTTGCTCTAAGACAAGGGAGAATCAATTTTTAAGCGCGATCGCATTAATTCTTTAACTCATTACTTAAAGACGTAAAGACTTCAAAACTTCTTACTTCACGACTTCTTACTCGTTACTCATTACTCATTACTCATTACTCATAATTCATCCACAACCAGTAACATTAGGTAAAGATGCAAGAGCTGAGTCTAAGTTCGCTAAAATATAAAAATAGTATATTATCTAGTATCTAGGATCATTTATGAATATATTTGGCATTGGTTTACCTGAGATGGCTTTAATTTTAACTATTGCATTGCTGGTTTTTGGCCCCAAAAAACTACCTGAAATTGGCCAAAGTTTAGGAAAAGCGATTAGAGGTTTTCAAGAAGCATCCCGAGAATTTGAAACAGAATTTAAAAAAGAGGCAAAGCAGTTAGAAGAATCAGTACAAATGAAAGCACAACTTGAAAAAGAACCTGAAAAGGAAACTAAGGATAGTTAATCGTTTGAGTCAAGCTGAGGATTGAATTTATAACCTACTCCTCTTACGGTATCAATTAAATAAGGGCCTTTAGCGTCTACTTCTATTTTACGTCGAATTTGACCAATATGTACGTCTACAACTCGTTCAATTCCTACATGATTATAATTCCAAACATTTTTGAGTAATTCTTGGCGACTCCAAGCCTTTTGAGGAAACTTAGCTAGGAAGTGTAAAAGTTTAAATTCTAAATTAGTTAAGTTAATTAATTGGTCATCGACTTTAACCTCCTGAGTCAGGGGATTAATAGTAAGATTTTTAAAAACTAATATTTCTTCTTCAGGATTGGTCCTGCTTATACGACTCCGTCTGAGAATAGCTTTGATTCTAAAATATAATTCATCAATATCGCAAGGCTTAATCAAATAATCATCAGCGCCTTTGAGAAAACCTTGATGCTTATCAGTTTTTTCACTTCTGTTGGTAAGCATAAGGATGTACACATCTCGGCGCTGCTGCATTTCTTCACAGAGATTGTATCCTAAATAATCCGGCAAATTAACATCTAAAATAACCAAATCAGGTATAAACTCATCAAAAAATTTAAGAGCAGTTTCTCCATCATAAGCTTCTTTAACTTGATAATTCTTTTGACTCAGAGAACGTGAAATGAACTGACAAGTGGATATATCATCATCTACAACTAGAATTTTAGCGAGTACCACACCCATGGTTTTTATTTTATAAGGACTATGAATTTAAATAAACGAGCCATAAGACCGATTATAATTTGAAATAAATTTTACCATTAGAGATTTAAGAAAACAGTAAAACGAAGAGAAGCATTTTCATCTCACTTGCTAGTAATGTTAAACTAGCATCAGTGAAAAACTTTATTGATTTGCTCCTCTAGTTAACAATTGTTAAGAACTGTTACACAAAAATAATCAAAGGAGGTTAGTGATTAATGAGCGAACAAAGTCCTTATCAAACACTGGGGGTGTCAGAAAATGCTTCCTTTGAGGAAATTCAAGATGCCAAAAAGCGTCTAACCCAAGAACATCAAAACGACACCAAACTCGTAGATAGAATCGAAGCCGCCTACGATACTATAATAATGGATCGTTTGAGACTCAGACAAGAAGGAAAAATCAAAGTTCCTGATCGCATTCGTTTTCCTGAAAAAACTCTGCCAATTAACTCCAATATAAGTCAAGAAACTCAAAAAAGTGCTCCAGAATGGCTTAAACGGTTATTAGACAATCCCTCTGTACCGGAAATAATTATACCTGGAGCAATATTTTTGACCTTAGCTATAATAACTATTTTAGTAAATACTGAGGAAAGTTCATCGATATCTTTGTTACTTGCCTTTGGCTTTGGAGCTAGTATATACTTTCTCAATAACAAAGAAAAGTTATTTGGCCGAGCTTTTTTGCTATCTTTCATTGGCCTGTGTTTAGGACTAATTATAGGCTACGGCGTAGCTGGCTTAATAATTAACCCAACCAGTACAACTATCATCTTTAACCAAGAACAATTTGCTGCTTTATTTACCTTTTGTATATTTTGGTTAATTAGCAGCTTCTTGCGCTAAAAATTAGGTGCTAAAAATTAGGTCATTGCCGGAATTACGGCAGTGATCAAATCTATAGCTTCGGCTAAATTATTCACAATATAGTCAGGTTGGTATGACTGTAATTGTGGGCGATCGCGAATCCCACAGAGAACGGCAATAACTTTAATATTGTGTGTTTTAGCAGCCACAATATCAGCTTCGGTATCACCTATCATCCAAGTATCAGTAGCTGAAGCCAACTCTCGGATTGCCCTTTCCATCAGCAAAGGTTTATCTTGAACATCGGTAGTCTTGACATAGTCATCACTAAGACAATAACGGCGATTTTCTGGGAAAAAACCCTGTAAGTCATAACGAGAAAAAGCCTCAGCTAATTCTTTTTCACGACGCATCGTCATTACCACTAAATCTGCCCTCATCTTTTGGATTTTCCCTAGGGTTGCCAAAGCATCAGGTTGAATTTGATCATACTTAAGATAGGGAAGAGTATGAACAGTTTGACGGCGTAAACGGGCAAAATTTTGAGCCTGTTGAGAATCTAAACCAGAAATGAGACCAATCTCTTTTTCTGGTACGCGAGACCGCTTAAGTTGCCAAAAATCATCTTTAGATAGTTGTTTAACTGTTTGTTCTGGATATTTAATCTGATCTAAACAGAATTGGTAAACTGTATAGTAGCGATCAGAAACGTCCATAATTGGACCATCAAAATCAGTAATTATTCTTATCATTAGTTAAAGTAAAAAAAAGTGTTAAATTTTCTTTACAAAATAGCTTACCATAGTAAACTTTTATTTGCAGATAGTTAAAAGTCAGTGAATTCTCCCGAAGCAAGATTAAAACAACTGCGTAGTTCCTTACAACAAGCAGCCTACGCCTATTATGTACTAGATACTCCAATCATGGATGACGCGGTATACGATCAACTATATCGAGAATTAGAAAATTTAGAAAAGCAGTATCCTCAAGTAATTACCCCTGATAGTCCCACCCAAAGAGTGGGGGATAAACCAGCGAAGGAATTTACCACTTTTAAACACAATATTCCCCTATACAGTTTAGAAAATGCCTTTGATTTAGATGAGTTAGAAAAATGGTCCCAACGTCTACAGCGTCAAATACAGCCTCAAACAACATCAGAAACCAGAGAATATGTTTGCGAATTAAAAATTGATGGTACAGCCTTAGCGCTAACATACGAAAATGGACTCCTCTCAAAAGGGGTAACCCGAGGAGATGGCAAAACAGGAGAAGATATTACTCAAAATGTCCGTACTATTCAATCTATTCCTTTGCGTCTTAATTTAGAAAACCCTCCCCATATTTTAGAAATTAGAGGAGAAGCATTTTTAGCAATTAAGATATTTAATCAAATTAATGCCCAAAGACAAGCAACTAACCAACCACCCTTCGCCAACCCTCGTAATGCCTCCGCAGGAACTTTACGACAGCTAGATTCTAAAATCGTGGCCGAAAGACGTCTTAGCTTTTTTGCCTATACTCTTCATAACTCTCCTAGCCAGGAAATAAATTCTCAATGGGATTCTTTAGCTATGCTAGAGAGTATGGGTTTTATGGTTAATCCCCACCGAAAACTCTGTCAATCTCTAGAAGAAGTTAGCGCCTACTACCAAGAATGGGAAGTAAAAAGAAAAGATTTACCCTATATGACTGATGGAGTAGTGGTGAAAGTCAATAGCTATTCTCAACAAGCACAATTGGGTTTTACTAACAAATTTCCTCGGTGGGCGATCGCCCTTAAATATCCCCCAGAACGTGCTCCTACTGTAGTCAAAGATATTATAGTAAATGTGGGGAGAACAGGCGCCGTAACTCCCATGGCGGTTATGGAACCAGTACAATTAGGAGGGACAACTGTACAAAGGGCAACTCTCCACAATGCCGACCGTATCGCCGAGTTAGATATTAGAGTGGGAGATACAGTAATTATTCAAAAAGCAGGAGAAATTATTCCCGAAGTTATCAAAGTAATTCCAGAATTAAGACCAGAAACTAGTCATCCCTATCAAATGCCGAGTAACTGTCCTGAGTGTAACTCAAAACTAGTCAGACCAAAATCAGAAGCAGTAACTCGCTGTGTTAATAATTCCTGTCCAGCAATTGTTCGGGGTAGTTTAATACATTGGGCTTCTAATCAAGCTTTAGATATTCAGGGTTTAGGAGAAAAAATAATTATTACCCTGATTAATCAAAATTTAGTCCAGTCTATAGCTGATTTATATAGCCTCAGTGTACCAGAAATAGCCAAATTAGAGCGCTTCGGTGAAAAGTCAGCAACTAAGTTAATTGAGGCAATAGAAGCCTCTAAACAGCAACCCTGGTCAAGGGTACTCTATGGTCTTGGTATTCCTAATGTAGGGTCTGTAACTTCAGAATTAATAGCAGAAAACTTTACCAGTTTAGAAGCATTATCCCAAGCCTCAATAGCAGAAATATCGGGTATTTATGGTATTGGCTTAGATATAGCAAGTGCGATCGCTAATTGGTTTAATCAACCAGAAAATCAAGACTTAATTCAACGTCTCCAGGCTGCGGGATTACAGTTACAATCTACCCGCCAAGTTGAGAAAAACACCTCACCCCAACCTTTAACAGGGAAAACTTTCGTTATTACTGGGACTTTAGATAATTTTACCCGTAGTGAAGCTAAAGCCAAAATAGAGGAAGCAGGAGGAAAAGTGATCACTTCCCTGAGTAAAAAAACAGATTATTTAGTAGTAGGCGCTAATCCTGGTTCAAAAGTTACTAAAGCTGAAGAATTAGGAATAACTCAACTAACAGAAACAGAATTATTAGAATTGTTAAAAATGACCAGTTAAAAAGCATACTCTTCTGAAGATAACTGGCTAATAGCTTTTTCTATTTCTTTTAATTGCTTAGCTTTGCTGATGATTTTTCTTAATTTAAATTAACTAAGATTAATTTACCTTACTTTGATGATTTTAATTCAACTTACCACCTAACAAGAGAATCATTAGTTTCAATTTTATATTGTCGAGTCTAAGGTAACAATGTAAGATTTAGTTAAATATTTGTATATTTAAAGTTAACAATGGATAAATTTAATCGAATTAAAGCTTTTACCCTAGTAGTGGAGACAGGTAGTTTTACGGGTGCGTCTCGTATTATGGGAATATCGCGCTCAGCGGTGAATAAATTAGTATTTAACTTGGAAAATTATCTAGGAGTGCAGTTATTTAACCGTAGTACTAGAAGAGTAACTCCGACTCAAACAGGTATAGCGTTTTATGAGCGTTGTGTAAGCATTTTGTCAGAGTTAGAAGAGGCAGAATTGGCAGTTTCTCAACTACAAGCAGAACCCAAAGGTAATTTAAGAGTTAATGCGCCCATGTCTTTTGGTAAAATTAAACTAGCCTCAGCGATCGCCAATTTTATGGCAAAATATCCCCAACTAAAGGTAGAATTAACCTTAGATGATCGCTTTGTTGACCCAATTGCTGAAGGGTATGATTTAGTAGTTAGAATCACTGAAAAAGTAGAATCATCAAGTTTAATTGTGCATAAATTAGCCACAGTTCAATTAATTATGTGTGCTTCACCAAACTATCTAGAAAAACATGGTAAACCAGAACAACCAGAAGATTTAACTAAGCATTATTGTCTACAATATGGCTATTTGAATGCTTCTAACTATTGGCAGTTAAGCTGTGGAGATGAAGAGACCATGATTAAAATTAAGGGAAGAATGTTTTCTAACAATGGGGAAGTATTAGCCCAAAGTGCAGCCCTAGGTTTAGGAATCACTTTATTACCAGAATTTCTTGTAGCAAACTATTTAAAATCTCAACAACTAACACCAATTCTTTGTGAATATAGACCAGCAGATTTAAATTTATTTTTGCTCTATCCAATTAATCGTCATTTATCAACTAAAGTTAAATTATTAACAGAGTTTTTACAAAATTTATCACCATCAGAATTAGGGGTAACTATTATGGGCAAGTCCCCAATTCTTGAAAATTAATAGAGTTAAATTGGTCTATCAAGATGACGATTTTCTAACTTTTGAAAATGGCGACATCTCTACAGTTTATTAGAAAATGAATAGACTTTTTGTAAGAATTCAAGCAAGATACATAAGTTGGGTTCAATTGATGTAAATTTTATTTTGGCAGCATCAATGATTGTTTTGGACATGCTTGTGGAGATTATGTAATAGTTAAAACTGCTCAAATTTTAACCACTAATTTACGCAGTAGTGACTATGTATCCAGATGGGGTGGCGAAGAGTTTTTAATCATGTTAACTAACGTTACTTTAGATAATTCATTAAATTATCTAGAAAGAGTGCGGGGAAAGTTTATTACAAGAAGAGTTTATGTGGCAAGAAAACAATTTAACTGTCACTCTAACCTTTGGAGTAGCTATACACTCTCATAATCAAACCATTGAAGAAACTATTCAACAAGCAGATACTGCTTTGTATCAAGGTAAATTACAAGGTGGCAACTGTATTGTCGTATTTAATCAATAAAAAGTAGTAAGTTTAAGGTTTAATTTATTTGTTTAATAATTCAATCCATAAAGACCGCTGCCTTTGATATACTTAGTTGTGATCTTAAATTAAAACTAATATTTTCATAATGAAAACATCACTGAAAAAAATAATTCCCAACTCAACTTGGAATTATTTAAGAAACTTAAAAATTAAACTTGGATTGTCGTACAAGACCCAACCTAAGTTTAACCAACCTTGTACTCCATCCTCTTCTGTTCTATCATGTATTATAGCTTATAATGAACAGGGAGGATACTGTATTCCTCAATCTTCTGTTCATTTTGCGGCGGCACAAAGAATTATGGAGGGAGTTGTACATGAGAAAGAAACAATTCAATTCATAACTTCTAATTATCCTGGTGATGGGGATATAATTCATGCGGGAGCATATTATGGCGATTTTTTTCCTTGTCTTTCTGGTCTGTGCTCTCCTACGGCAAAAGTTTGGACATTTGAACCAAACATAGAAAACTACCGTTGTGCCTCAATAACAATCATGATTAATAACATAACTAACATTAATTTGTTAAATGTTGGACTAGGCACTCATGATCATGAAACTAAGATGATAGTCAAAAAAGAAACAGGTGAAAGCGTTGGCGGCACTGGCAAAATACTCAAAGATGAGCAAAATGTAGATACTGCTCTAACTCAAACGGTTCGTATTGTTAGCCTTGATAATCTTATTCCAGAAGAGCGGCATGTTTCTATAATTCATCTGGATCTAGAAGGCTATGAACAATTAGCATTATCTGGAGCACTAAAAATAATTGAGCGATGTCTGCCTATTTTGATCTTAGAAACTCAACCGGAAAAAAACTGGTTTTCTGAACATTTGCTTAGTTTGGGATATACAAATAAAGGCATAGTGCTTGATGGAAGAAACCAAGTTTATGAATCTTCAGAAAAAATGAAAACGTAAATAAAAAAACTCTCACAAGAGAATGTAATTAACCTACTATCTCAAATTAGCCGTTAAAAAAGCTAGACGATCGCTAATTTCTTCAATTAACTTAGTAGTAGGTTTCCCTGCCCCATGTCCCGCTTGTGTTTCTATACGAATTAAAACAGGATTATCACCCTGATGTGCTGTCTGTAAAGCTGCGGCAAACTTAAAACTATGGGCAGGTACCACCCGATCATCGTGGTCTGCGGTAGTAATCAAGGTTGCAGGATAACTTGTACCTGGTTTAAGATTATGTAAGGGAGAATAGGCATATAGTGTCTGGAAATCCTCTTCATTTTCAGGATCGCCATATTCAGAACACCAGGCCCAACCAATGGTAAACTTATGAAAGCGCAACATATCCATAACTCCTACTGCTGGTAAAGCCGCAGCGAATAAATCAGGACGAATAGTCATACAGGCGCCAACTAATAAGCCACCATTACTACCTCCGGCGATCGCCAATTTATTTTTACTGGTATACTTATTACTTATTAACCATTCTGCCGCGGCAATAAAATCATCAAAAACATTGTGCTTATTAGCCTTCATTCCTGCTTGATGCCAAGCCTCTCCATACTCTCCACCACCTCTAAGATTAGCAACGGCATAAATACCTCCTCTTTCCATCCAGACTAAATTACTCACAGAAAAACTAGGAGTCATTGAAATATTAAACCCTCCATAGCCATAGAGATAAGTAGGATTATTCCCCTCTAGACTAATACCCTTTTTGTGGGTAATAAACATAGGTATTTTCGTTCCATCCTTGCTTTCGTAGAATACCTGTCTAGTTTCGTAGTCATCTGGATTAAAGTCTACTTGAGGTTGACGGAATATAGTACTAGTTTGAGAGACTAAATCATATTTATAGATAGTCGAAGGAGTCGTAAAACTTGTAAACACATAAAAAGTCTCTGTATCGTAGCGTTTACCGTTAAATCCTCCCACAGAACCAATACCAGGTAAAACTATACTATAGAGGAAATTACCATCTAAATCAAAAACTTTAACTTGAGATTGGGCATCTTGTAGATAAATAGCCACAAACTGATTATGTAAAATACTAACACCTTTTATCGGTTCATCAGCTTCTGGTAATATTTCTCTCCAGGTTGACTTTTCTGGTTGATTAATATCAATAGCGATTAGTTTACCCTTAGGGGAATCTAAATCCGTCAGAAACCAAAATAAACTCTCATCATTACCCACAAAACTGTAACTAGCTTCAAATTCACTAATTAATTCTACTACTTGACTATCTGGTTTACGTAAATCTTGATAAAAAACTAAATTTTTAGGTTCAGTCCCACGCCAAACAGTGATAATTAAATAGTTACCATCCTCACTAATATCTGCGTTAAAACCCCATTCTTTTTGGTCAGGACGATGATAAACTAGGATATCTTCTTCTTGATTTGTACCTAGGCGATGGTAATAGAGTTTTTGAAAATAGTTAACTGCTTCTAATTTTGATTCCCCCTTCGGTTCATCGTAGCGACTATAATAGAAACCCTGGTTATCGTGAGTCCAAGCTACTCCAGAAAATTTTACCCACTGAATATGGTCTTTTAGTTCTTCTTTGGTATCAACTTTAATTACCTTCCATTCTATCCAATCAGATCCTGCTGTAGATAATCCATAAGCTAAATACTCCCCATTTTCGCTAACTTCTACTCCCGCTAAAGCGATTGTTCCATCTTCAGAAAAAGTATTAGGATCTAGTAAGATATCTGGTGTGTCATCGAGATTTTCTAAAGTATATAAAACACTTTGGTTTTGTAAGCCATCATTTTTGAAGTAAAAATAGCGTCCTCCCTGTGGAAAAGGAATGCCAAATTTTTCGTAATCCCATAGTTGAGTCAGTCTTTTGTTGATTTCTTCTCTGGCTGGGATTTTTTCTAAGTAATCAAAGGTTAGCTTATTTTGTTCTTTAATCCAGGTTTGGGTAACTTCTGAGTCGGGATTCTCTAAGAGGCGATAGGGATCACTTACTTTTGTACCATGATAATCGTCTACTTGTTCTATAATTGGACTTTTGGGGTAATTAAAAATCATTATTGCCTGTTTATCTCTTTAGCGATCGCTACATTTCCATGAATATTTTTATTTTAACCTTAAATCTTGCCTCTCACATCTTCCACCAGAACTTATGTACTAATTTTTCAGGAAAAATGTTCTTTATGGTTAATTCTCTATAATCTTTGTATCCTAGGGGTTTAACTCAGATCTTGCATCTTTATCACTCATTACTTCAAGACTTCAAAACTCATTATTCATCCACAACCAGTAACTTTTGGAAAAGATGCAAGATATGAGCTAGATCTATAATTAAATATAACTGTCTATATATTTGAGTAGCTAACAAAACGGAGTAATTCGTAGGGAAACGTAGTAATTAAAAGTACCTCAGCTACACCAGACTCAGCTAGAAATAGCTACGCTTTTTAGATGAAACCTCAATGAGATTCGCTAGTTTCAATCGGTTAGACAAAGAACATTGCGTAGTTTGTGAACGTGAAACACGTCATGTCAGGACCAAGTCTATTAAGCATTGTCAAAGCAAACTTAACCTAGAAATAGTGAATTGTAGAAATGCAAACAAATTACGTTTTTTTACTAAATGCTGATAAATCTTTCCTTAATATGATTCATCCTGCTAGAGCTAGAGAATTGCAAAAATTAGGGAAGGCCGCCGTTTACAGAACTTACCCTTATGTTTTAATTCTCCACAAGTACATTGAAAATCCATTACTAAAATCTTACATTCTCAAGATTGACCCGGGTTCTAAATTTACTGGTTTTGCCATTCAACAAGGTAATAAGATTATTTTCAGAATGGAATTAGAACTAAGAGGAGAAATGATTAAATCTTCTCTGGAAAAAAGAGCTCGATTCAGACGTGGGAGACGGTCTAGAAACTTACGTTATCGTCAAAAAAGATTTAATCGTACTAAACCTGACGGTTGGTTGCCACCATCTCTAAAACATCGTGTTTTAACTACTGAGACTTGGATAAAAAGATTTATTCGCTATTGTCCTATTACTAAGATAGAAATTGAACAGGTTAAATTTGATCCTCAAAAAATGGTAAATAATGATATTTGTGGAGTTGAGTATCAACAAGGAACTTTAGCAGGTTATGAAGTAAGAGAGTATTTATTAGAGAAATGGGGGCGTAAATGTGTTTATTGTGG
The DNA here is from genome assembly GCF_057440575.1 of Johannesbaptistia floridana. NCBI lineage: Bacteria > Bacillati > Cyanobacteriota > Cyanophyceae > Chroococcales > Cyanothrichaceae > Johannesbaptistia > Johannesbaptistia floridana. The sequence goes on along the minus strand of NZ_JALKVM010000262.1, from coordinate 13,343 downwards.
GGCAGAAAATACTCCATTAGAGATTGAACATATTTACCCAAAGTCAAAAGGAGGTAGCAATAGAGTCTCTAATTTAGCGATAGCTTGCCATGAATGTAATCAAAAAAAAGGAAACCAAGATATCAGAAACTTTTTATCAGAGCAACCAAAGTTATTAGCCACAATTTTACAGGAAACTCAAGTATCTCTAAAAGATGCGGCAGCAGTAAATTCCACGAGAAACGCAATTGTGAAAAAAGCTAAAGATTTATGTAACCAGGTTGAATGCTGGACAGGTGGGAGAACCAAATTTAATAGATGTTCTCAAAATTTACCGAAGGAACACAGTATTGATGCGGCTTGTATTGGAGAGTCAGGAGCAAAGATTAAATTAAAGACTTCACAAGCTTTAATAGTCAAATGCTTTGGCCATGGAAATAGACAAGCAAGACGAGCCAACGCTCAAGGATTTCCGGCGGTAAAAAATCCTAAAAAAAGGTACAATCACGCTCAAGCAGGGGATAAAGTCAAGATAAACCTAGAAAAAGACCGGAAAAAGGTAAAAAAAGGAATATATACAGTGAGAGTGAAGACACCCACCGCAAAAGGAGTAGAAGTACTAATCAAGGGCAATAGAGTGAGTATATCGACAATGAAGCAGATTAAGTTTGTACAACGCAATGATGGATATGACTACAACTTCCCTTCGGTGGGATAAACTACGTTTTCTGGGTAATTATTACGATTTTTGAGTATTAGATGATTAGACTATCTTTACAATCATGAGTGAATTTATTTTAACCATATTTTTAGTTACTGCCTTCTATGCTGTATCCATTGGTAATTTAATTTTCAGAATAGTTACTGGCTTACTATCCTTTGCTAATAGTCAAGGAGAATCTACTCCTCTATCTAGATCTTTCCCCTCATATTACCTGTGGATTGGTTGTCTAGCAATTTTCCTGATTTGGCTAGTTCTTAGCTATATTAATACTAGCTTTGTTGGCTTCTACAGTTTACAAATATTTTACGCTGCCACTGTTTTAGTAGGAAGTTTATGGTTAAGAAATAAACCTTGGAAAAATATTGAACAAGTTAATAATTCTTCATTTTTGTTTTTTCTAACTAATTTCAGTTATTTAGGATATATAGAAGCCCTCATTTATTTTCGACATGAACTAAGTCAAAATATTTTTGCTACTATTGGTCTATTTTTTCTCGTTGCTATTTTATCAATTTTTCTCAGTATATTTTTTGTGGTTTTTTGGTTTATCTTTGGTTCTTTGGGTATATCTCAAGTTTTAAATCTTTTTAAAGATAGAATATTTACTGAAAATGGTTTTGACTTCGGTTTCTTAATTAAAGCTTTTTTATCTGGTATGGCTATTATCATTCTCACTATTTCTACAGTTATACCTATACTAATCAATGTGGTTCAAGCTAGAATTTTACTTGTTGATTTTAATATTCTCTTATGGATAAATCTCAATATAGCCCTGAAAATATTACTACTAGGTATTAGTAAAAAAACTACTGAAGAATTAACAAAAAAAATACCTAAATATCTAGGAGTGTTTACAGTCATCGGTATCGGTTGGCTAGGTTTATTCCTAGGCTATATCTTACCAAAATATAAACAGTTTAATTATAATAATCAGCTTTTAGTCTGGTTATTCATTATTTTGGGAATCAATCTACTTTTATCATTAGTTAAAAATTTCTTAAGTGGATTAGTAAAAACTCCTAAAAACCATACAGATAGAAAAACGATAACAGCAGTAAAAGATAAAGATCAAGATATCTATAGTTTGACCTATAACTTAGCAGAAAGTAATAAAAGTAATAAAAAAATGAAAATCAGCTTCGATGGCAAACTACTAGCCGCTAGTGATGTTGGTTTTGATTCTGGTAAAATAAAATTATGGAATACTGATACTAATGAATTAGTAGGAGAAATCTACTCTAATGACCAAGAAATTCACTACTTTATTTTTAGTCGAGATAATCAAAATATAATTACCGCTGATGCAGAAAATAATTTGCTGAGTTTTTGGGAGATTACTACCCAAACTAAGATAAAAGAGTTGAGTTATCAAAATTCTAGTTATAATATCCAAGATATAGAGTTAAGTCCAGATGGTAAAGTAATAGCGATCGCCAATCGCCAAACTATTGATTGGTTAGATATAGAAACCGGAGAAATAGTACAATCTTTTGAAGAAGCATCTAACCTAGTAAAATTTAGTCCTGATGGTAAATTGTTAGTTACTGGTAGTAAAAATTTTGATAGTGAAGAGTTTTTACTATGGAATGATTCAGGAAAAGTTAGTATTCCCGGAGATGAAACCAAGGCGAAGGGAGATTTAGTAGTTGCTTTTAGTCGCGATAACCAGTTACTCGCCTGTGGCGATGTTAGTGGGATAATTCGGTTATGGGATTTAGAGTCACGAGAATTACTAAAAACTATAGATACAGAAACTCCTATTTCTTCTCTAGTATTTAGCAGGGATAGACAACACCTACTCACAGCAGGTAATTCAAATCATACTGACAATTTAGTTTGTTTGTGGGATATTCATCAGGGTAAAAAGTTGCAAGTTTTTATTTCAGGTTATATGGAAGAGGCATACTCTCTAGTAGAATCTGCTTTATTTGATCATACTGGGGAGAAACTCTATATTGCTACCAATAAGGGTATTCAGTATTGGCAGAAAAATTAATCTAAATGTCAAGAAAGCTACTCTGATAAGTTATTTTAATTTTTTATCTTTTTGAAATTTTCTAGAAAATAAATCTTCTATAGTTACAGAAACTCTATTATTAGATCTGTAAATTTTTCTATTTTAGTTTATGTAGTCAAGATTTAAGGTTGATTTCCTATTTAAAAGAAATATGAAAGTAGGAATCTAATAATATAGCATGGCAATAGCAACATCTAGGCTTTGCCTGAAGGCTAAATTTTCCACCACAATCACATTTAGGAAAAGTAATAAAAGCAGAAATACCTAGATTTTGTCTTGTTTTATATTTACTTCCGTTATTTTCTTTGATAGATGCTTCTATTTCAGCTATTCTAGTTTCTACAGATTCTAACTCACGAGAACAGACAAAATCTTCTCTCAGCTTTTCTAACTTGGTATAATTTTCTGAATCTGCATAGGCGTAGAAATTCTGCGGTGAAAGACGATGACAATTAGTACAGTTAATTGACCAAATCCCAGCTTCCATACCTACAGCTTTAGGAGAAATTTTTTGTGATTGATGACATTGTGGACAAGTTATGGATTTTCCCAAAGTCATCATTTCCCAATAGCGATTATACAAAGGATCCAGATGGCGCTGTTGATTAACCCAAGCTTGATACTCAGGTTTATTGTGACATCGCCAATGAATAAAAATATCTTGATAAAAGCTATCAGCTTGAAATTGATTATCTTCTGATTCTTGTTCAGATTCACAAATTATACATTTAGTCATGGCGTTAATAAATTATAAGTAATTTCAACTAGTGGTTGAGATTCACAAGCATAGCCTTTGGTTTCCCATTCTTCGATATCCACTGAAAATAGAGGCGTTGTCTCTTGACAACTAGGCTGCCATAATTGACTTATTAATGCCCAAATTAAACTTCTAACTAGATCTAGGGTAGTTTTAAACCATATCTCCCGATTAGCAGGAGTACCAATAGTGGGGGCAATATCCATTTCTACCCAGATACCATGACTACCTAGTATAATTTGTCCCAGCCATTGGGCACGAGGTAAATGACTAGTAGAGGTAATTACTTTAATTTTATGCACATTCCAGCTTTTTAAAATAGATAAACTATAGGCATAGTTACCAAAAGTAGAACCTGCGCATTTTTCTAGTAAAACCTTTTCCATTGGCGCCTGCTTACCTTGGAAGATTAGTAAAATACAAGGGTCATCAGAACCAGTGGAGATGAGAATAGGAATATGGGGATTGGCGATCGCCCATTCTGCACTATAGATTTCTCTATAAATACTACCACCTAATACTAAGATTCCATCCACGGGATGAGAAGCATTTGATGGCAACACAAATACTAGTTTAATTAAGACATTAACTAGTAACCAAGTTAAAATAGTTAAACAAACCCAGGTTAAATATTTTTTATATTTTCTATTTAGCATTTCATGCAGTAAATAAAAGTTTAGTTTAGGCTAAGAGGTAGATGCAAGATATATTAGTAGTCAACGATGTTTATGCAGGATACGTACAAGATCTCAACATTTTACAAGGTATTAATTTTAGGATAGCACCAGGAGAATTAGTTGCGGTAATTGGTCCCAATGGTGCGGGTAAATCAACTTTAGCTAAAACTATTTTTGGACTCCTTAAACCTAATCGTGGTCAAATTCTTTTTAAAAATAAGAGTATAGTTGGACTTAAATCTAATCAGATAGTACCCTTAGGAATGTGTTATGTACCCCAAATTTCTAATGTTTTTGCCTCTTTGAGTGTAGAGGAGAATTTAGAAATGGGAGCTTTTATACACAAGGGTCCCCTCAAGGAGTTAAAACAGTATGTATATGATATGTTCCCCATTTTAGCCCAAAGACGTCGTCAGGCCGCAGGCACTCTCTCAGGGGGAGAACGTCAAATGCTGGCTATGGGTAGGGCTTTGATGTTAGATCCAGATTTACTACTCTTAGATGAACCTTCCGCGGCTTTGTCACCTCTACTGGTTAATGATGTTTTTGCCCAAATTAAGAAAATTAATCAATCTGGTAAGGCTATTGTTTTAGTAGAACAGAATGCTAAGAAAGCACTACTTATGTGCGATCGCGGTTATGTGTTAGAAAATGGTTGCGATCGCTTTTGCGCCCCAGGTAGAGAATTATTAGACGATCCCAAGGTATCTGAACTCTATTTAGGTACTAAATTTACTTAAAAAGAAGATCCCGGTGTATTTAAAAATTCCTGTTCTGCGGGTGTACTTTCACGCCCTAGAATAGCATTACGGTGGGGAAAACGTCCAAAACTTTTAATAACATCATAGTGACGTTGGGCATAGGCAATAGCACTTTGACTATTTTCATCATCTGCTAAATTGCTAAATAGTTTTATACAGGTATATTGGTTGTCTAAATCTTCACTATGTTCGTAGGGCAAATAGATAAACCAGCGTTGAACTGGCAGTAATTGTTTATCTAATCCCTGTTTTACCACATATTTAGCTAAATTTAAAGCTTCAGCATCAGTAGCAAAGGCTTGAGGAGTGCCACGAAAGAGATTTCGGGGAAATTGATCAAGTATAATAATTACAGCTAAACAGTCTTGGGGAGAAGTGGGATCATAATTTAGGTCGCCTCTAGAGGCTTGTTGATAGGTAGTTAAAAAACGTGATTTTAATTCCCTGTCAAATTCAGAATTTTTTTGAAACCAAAATTTTTTGGGTTTACCATAGTCGGAATCGGTTGGCTTGCCGAACCAAAAATCTAAAACTTCAGTAAGTGTAGACATAATTTATTTTTGAATAATTACTTAGTTGCCACTAATACTCCCATCACTCCATTAACTAAAGGATAATGTATAGCCTGAGAAAAATTAGCTTTTTTAGCCATAGCTATTTGTTCTTTGCCTTGGGGAAATTTAGCTACACTATCTTTTATATAGGCATATTCTGACTTGAGACCAAAATAATCAGCAGTAGGCACCACTAAATAATCTAAGTAAAAATCTTGAAATCTTTGCCAGAAAGAATCATAGGGGCGATGAAAGTCTAAAATCGCTACTTTTGCTCCTTTTTTGAGAACTCTATACAATTCTTGTAGACATAGAGGAATATTTACTACGTTGCGCAAGCCATAACTAAGGGTGGCACAATCAAAATAGTTATCAGCAAAGGGTAAACTTAGGGCATCAGCTTCTACCCAGTGAAAACTATGTAATGGTAAACTATTCTTAGCTTTTGTTTCGGCGATCGCCAATTGTGCTTTAGCAAAGTCAACTCCGTAAACTATCCCCTCTTTGCCGACTTTTTTAGCTAACATGCGGCTTAAATCCCCACTACCACAACACAAGTCTAAAGCTATATCACCCTTATGGGGTTCGCTCCATTTTACCGCCATTAGCTTCCAAATATTATGTTGACCTAAACTTAACCATTGATTCAATTGGTCATATTTGGGGGCAATTGTGTTAAATAGTTGTTGTATTTCCTGGGATTCTTGAAAAGATTGGTTCATATTATGGTGCTGGAGATAGGTGTTAACTTTTTGGTAGGTTTTTCAAGGCTCTTTTATAAGAATATTTTAATTTTCCCGGATTGGCTAATAAATTATCAAATTCTTGTTTAATCTGAGTATTGCCGGATTTGTTTAGCCATCTTTCTATTTGAAAGGCGATCGCCTTTCCCTGAGATTGAGATAAGCTTTGTAATAGTAGTAAAAAATTGCCTTGATTTGAGGTAAATAAGTCTTGTTGGTCTTCCACAAGCTGATAAAATGCTCTCAATATCAATTTTTCTGACTTGTTTAATTTGTTTTTCCCTTCAAGAATACCTTTTACCCATTTCCATACCAATATTCCCACAACACTTCCAGCTATCAAGCTTAAGATTATCGAAGCTAGAAAAGGATGAGGAGGATTATCTGGTGAAATCTTTCCCCAAGGCTTGTCAATCAGAGGATAACTAGTAGCGATAATACCTCCTGCACTTATACCTGCACCTATACCTGCACCTACTGCTTGAATTGTGTTTTGCAGTTTTTGATTTAATTGAGCTTGTTGACTCTCTACAATTCCCCTGATGGAGACAATAGCTCGATCAAATAATTCTATAACTGGGGTATAGTATTTTAAGTCAGCGATGATTTGTTGTCTATATAGGGGGGAGTCATAATTAATAAATTTTTGCCAAAAAGATAAATTTTCTGAGGGGTTTTGTTGTTTAATTGCTTTGAGGATTAATTTATAGTTAATTAAATTGATTTCAATAGTATTTTGGTTGTCTCTTAGAGCGTTGATAGCGATGGTATAACTAAGGGCTTCTGTAGGAATTTCTCTCAATTCGCTTTCTAAAACCTCTAAAGATGTATTAGTAATTTCAAAAGTTTTTTGTTGGTTGTAGGTTTGATACTTTCGTTCTAAAATTTCAGCATATTTACGACTATTTTGATATACTTTTAAAATCTTGTGGCGATAAAATAATAGTTCAGTTATTTGACTTTGGTATTTATCAAATAAATCATCAGTGGCTTGATGTTCAAATAACCACACTAAAAAGCGATAAGATGAATGAGGTTGATTAGGAGGAGTATATTCAAAGATAGAACTACCAAATAGTTTACCTTGAGCACAACAGGATAGAGGTTGTTTTACCAATAATTCTAAATATTGATTGGCTGTTGTTTCTAGTTGTTCATGATTGTCTATATAAGCAGTAAGTAAGATAGTTTGACCAAGGCATAAACTATCTACTAAGGCATTTTCTGGGTTGGAAAAAATGAGAGAATTCCCAGGATTGAATTGAGAGAGTAAAGAGTTGTCAAGAGAAATAGGGGGAGAGTCTTCTGTTTCTATACAACCAATGTTAAACCACACACCATAGCTATCTTGGATATTAAGAGGTTGAATAAATCCTTCTATATATGCGTTTATATTCTCGTCAACAACAGGAGAAAAAGTAATAAATTCTTGTTCACCTCTTAATAATGTTTTCCGTTGAGAAAAGTCAAGTTGTTCTTCCAGATTAATATCGCTGTTAAACTGAGATAATATAGCTTTTAGATTAGACCAGATTGGGTTATCAATTTCTGGTAAATCTTTTTTCTTTAAATAAAAGCTATAAATATAAAGATTGGGAGAAATTATTGTCATTCTTGAGTTTACAATTTAAACCACTATAACCTATATTTCAGCGATAGTAGATGTGTTTTTAATCTTTTCTAGAGTTTCACAAAGTATTCGAGTTTTATTGCTTAATGTACTGTTATTTAAATCTTCTCTTTTGGGTTTAGGTTTTCTATCATCTTCGGATAAACACTCACAAATAAATTCTTTGATATTCTCGTGATTTTCTATCCAAGCTTGCAGAGTAGAAACAATTTGTTGTTCATCACTTCCTAATTTCTCTATTTCGGTTTGAAGATTTTCTAAATCATCCCATTCATCCTTAAATTCATCCTTAAGTTCCTCAGAATACTCATATATTGTTGTGAGAAAACCTTGAATCATTTCATCTCTAGTCATAAGTATTAAAAAAAGATTTTAGCAAAAACCACTAAGTTAAATTATAGCAATTTCAAAGAATACTAAGATATATTTTTTGTTTAGGGTTTTTTTACCCCATATAATATAGTCCATAATTTTAATCTATTTCTGGATCTATTCCGAGTTCTCTAAGTTTTTCCGCTAGTTTGTCGGCTCTTTCCTTTTCACGTTGAGCATTTTCTCCTTCAGATTGGGCTACTTCTTCTGGTGTTGGTATTAACTCTCCTGTTTCAGTAAAGTAACGCAATTGTTGATTCTCTACCCCTAAATATAGGTCTAGTTGTTCACTTTTTAGCAATCCTCTACTATTTTCTTGAATTTCTTGATATTTTCCCTTGATTAACTCAAATCCCTTTAGTTCTAAACTTTCTGGGTCAAACCAGAAGTATTCTGGGGTGCGAAAAATATCTTGATATATTTGTTTTTTTTCTTCCCTATCTACCTTAGCTGTACTTGAGGAGAGAATTTCAATAATTATGTTAGGGTATTTGCCTTCTTCTTGCCAAACTACCCAACTTCTTCTCGACCAATTTTCCGTGGTTCCTCTGACTACAAAGAAGTCTGGTCCTCTAAAGTCTTCAGATTTTTTTTGATTGGGACTATAGTAGATGGTTAAATTACCTGTGACAAAATAGTCTTTTCTATCTTTCCATAGCCATTTGAGGCATTGAATCAATAGAATGATTTGCTGTAGATGTAAATTACTTTCCAATGGGGGTTCATCACTCCAAAACTCACCAGTGGGGAAAACTATCTGATTTTCTGTGGTGATAGTCATTATCTGAGTTAATAAGATTTTTTACTCTAATTATTACACTAACAGAAAAATTGATGTATTTAAATGTTACAACAAGCTTTGCTAGGGCGCAAGTATGAGCTAGATTTTCTAGGTTGGGATGAATCTTGAAGTAATGAGTAATGAGTAATGAGTAATGAGTAAGAAGTAATGAGTTAAAGAATTAATGCGATCGCCCTTAAAAATTGGTTGACCCTAAAGGCTTATTCAGACTAGATTTTGTAGATTTTGTAGGTTGGGTTGAGGCACGAAACCCAACATTAATGTTTAATTAATTATATAATTAAATATTGATGCAAATCCTTAAAAACCCTCTTTCTCCCCTACTCCGGTGCTTCCTGCTGCCTTCTCTGTATAATTTAGCTTTTGTAAGGGCGCTCATACTTGCGCCCTTAGTAGTATTAGTAGGGTGTGTTAGGGCGAAGCCCGTAACGCACCGTTAGATGAGTTTTGAAGTAATAAGTTTTGAAGTAATGAGTAAGAAGGTAGCCTGTAGGTTTGGCCCTTGGTAACGAAACCCAACTTAAACTCAGATCTTGCATCTTTACCTAATGTTACTGGTTGTGGATGAATAATGAGTTTTGAAGTCTTGAAGTAAGAAGTCTTGAAGTCTTGAAGTATTGAATAGTAACGCACCAAATTATGTCAGGATTTCCTGATAATATGTGGAAACCAATTTTGGTTCTACAGACTCAATTATGCTAAAAACAAGGTTTAAATAGATACGACTGAGACAGGGCAAGTAATGCAGCTCAAAAAATTCATCAAAAGTACACTATATTTTCTAATTAATTTTTGTAATAGATAGCTTGTAGGTTGGGTTAAACAAAGTGCAACCCAACAGTCACAAGAATTCGGAATCACATAAGCCTTAAGCGCGATGGGCGCAAAGCAAGAGGGCGATGGGTGCAAAGCAAGAGGGCGCAAGTATGAGCGCCCCTACTAGGAATTAATTAAGTTTAGACCAAAGCACGCAAGTGCAAAAGATTTTGTAGGTTGGGTTGAGGCACGAAACCCAACATTAATGTTTAATTAATTATATAATTAAATATTGATGCAAATCCTTAAAAACCCTCTTTCTCCCCCTCTCCCTGCTCCGAAAGCTTCCCTGCCGTATCAAGTAGCGCTATAAGAACCAAATAGGCTATATTTCGTCTAAGTTGAACAATTTTTCCATATAATTAGGTGTAAAACCAGAATTACCATCTTTAAGAAAACAAACAAAATGCACCAAATCACAATTAGTTTACCGGAAGAAACCGCACTTGCTTTAAAACTCACTCCTGAACAATTAGGAGTAGAAATGCAGTTAGTCGCAGCGATAAAACTTTATGAACTCGGTAAATTATCTTCTGGGGCTGCTGCCAACCTAGCAGGAATTCCTAAAGTTATTTTTCTCACAAAATTAGCTGATTATGGAGTTAATACTTTTGAATTAAATGAAGAAGAAATAATAGAGGATATAGAGAGTGCGTAATGTAATTATTAACACTTCTCCGATTCAATATCTTTATCAAACAGAATTATTAGACCTTCTCCAAATGTTATATGGTCAAATTATTGTACCACAAGCTGTCAAGGAAGAGTTAAACGTAGGTATTTCATTAGGGATATCTCTGCCTAACCTTACCGCATACTCTTGGATGAAGGTTCGTACTGCCCAATCTCAAGCTATTTTACCTTTAGTTACTGAACTAGGTGCAGGAGAACGGGAAGCTATATCTCTAGCCACAGAATTTCAGGACTCTTTAGTCATTCTTGATGATGGGTTAGCTAGACGTTATGCACGTCTTTTAAATGTTCCCTTGACAGGAACATTGGGAGTTCTTCTTAAGGCTAAACAAAAAGGGTATTTAGCTGAAGTTACTCCTATTTTAGATCGTTTAGATGCTCTAAATTTTCGCATGGCTCTTGCCACTCGATTATCTATTCGTAAACTAGCAGGAGAACTTTAACCAGATTTTGTAGGTTGGGTTTCGTGCCTCAACCCAACCTACGAATTAATTGATATAAGCTTGTAGGTTGGGCAGGGAGATTACTCATTACTCATTACTCATTACTCATTACTCATTACTCAACCCCCAGGGCTATTTCATTCATTTTTTTATTTCAAAATGTAACGTTTAAACAGTAGGCTTTTTACTATGTTTTTTAAAAGAAAAATAAATCCGAGATTTATTATTAGCAAAAAAGCCCCTCTCCCTGCTCCCTGCTCCCGTGCTCCGGTGCTTCTCCTCACCATTTTCTTTCTTAAGAACGAAATAGCCCTGACTCAACCCCCACAAGTAACTTTAGGTAAATATGCAACCTCTCCATTAAACACCTACATAACAAAATGCTCCCCAATGGCAAGTTTTCTTAAACAATCTCTCTTCTGGTTTGCGCTGAAGACATTCTGTGGAATCATTTAACCGAAACTTGGTTTGTAAATCTTGTTTCTGTGAATCTGATAAGAATTGATGACTATTTATCCAGTTGCTAAAACTTTCTACAGTTATATTTCTCATCCAAATTTGAGTTTCTTTTAGAGCCATAGCTATAGTAATATCTTGATTAGTTCTTATTTGTTCATAGAATTTAATCATCAATACCGCGGTAGAACTGTCATATACTGACCAGAGAGTACTAATCACACTATGGGCACCCCCATAGAGAAAACCACTGGGGAAGGAGATATAATCATCTACTAAATTATCTAGTTTGGTTAAACCTGTTTCACAAGCTGATAGAGTTACTAGGGTGGAGTTGGTTAATTTGATTTTGGTGTAAATCTCTCGCAAACTGAGGCTTTTTTCTGGGTTAATTTGGCGTTCATCTTTGGTTCTAAATACTGATTTTTGTTGATTTGCTTCTTTGGTTTCTACAACCGGAGAAAATGTCCCCGCTAGTGCTAAAGCTGAATCTAGAGGCGATTCAAAGTTAAAATAACCATGACAGGAAAAATGAATAAATTGATAGTTTTGTAATTGTTCGAGGTTAGAACTATTTAAAAAATCTTCTTTGTTTGCTGATTGGTATTTGAGGGTATATTTATTTGGGTCAAAGATTTTCTCAATTGTTTCTACTTCTGTATCTGTCCATTTTAAATCTTCTGTGGGATTTTGCAGGGCATAAATGTTAAAATCTCTTTGTTTTCTAGGTCTAGATTGCAGTTTTTCGAGTATTTGACTACTGAAGCTATAGGTAACTTCTCCTGAACAATAGTCTAGTAAACAGGTTTCGGCTGTGGGGGAGATGGGTAAAGCATGTAGAGGTATCAAATTGAGGTAGCGATGGGGAATCAGAATTAGTTTAGATACTTGTTGAGGAAGATGAGAGATAATTTTAGGTATATCTATGAGTTTACTGATTTGTTTTAAGTAACTATCTAGTTTGAATGACGACCAGATTTTGGAGTTATCAAAGTACTTACCAAAGTATTCAGAGAGACATCCAATCAAATCTCTAAGTTTAGAGGAGTCATAGATAATTACCTCTAGTGTTTCTCTGGTGATGATAAAAGTATAGAAGCAGTTGTGGCCCATATACCATTCTAAAATAACTGTGCCTGGTTCTAGAAGTTGTTGAATTGTTTGGACATTGATTGTTTTTACTTGTCTGGAGATGAGAAAATCTGGATACTGTTGTTGTAATTCTCTCAAGATTTGTTGATATTCTTGTTGGAGATACTGTAGTTTTTGATTGTTGGTACTTTGTGAACTGGTGGTAAAACTAGGGGAATCAGGGTCGAAGTTAGAGTTTTTTGGTTCTAGAGAGGTAACATCTTTGTCTGTGGCGAGAATTCCAGAGGCGAGGAGCATTTCTTGGGAGAGGCTTTGCAGTTTTTGTTTGATTGTGGGGTCTAAGTCCGAGGGGTAGAGGTCTTCTGTCGCTAACAAGTCTACGAGGTAACGGGATTTACTCCCCTCTACTGTTTCTAATGCTAGTTCCCAGTTTTTGCTTTGTACACAGGCAAAAATCATCTGTTCATAGATGTTTAAATTTTCTTCTATGAGTTGGGTTTTTCTGTTTTCTAGGGAACACCAGGTTTGTAGTTGTCCTAAGGCGGTGATAGCGCTTTGGTAAGATTCAATGGCTGATTGCCAGTTTTCTTGTTGATAGTGGAGATTTCCTAAATTACGAGCTACTATGAGAGCTATGTAAGGGTCTGATTGAGGATTGTATTGAGTCAGGGCCTGGTGATAGTAAGCTATGGCGGTTTCGATATTTTCTCGTTCCTCTCCTTCTATCCTCTCACTATAAGCAATTCCTAGGGAGTGTTGGGTCATGGCCCATTCTAAGGGTACAGTAGTTTCTTTCCAGTGGAGTAGGGCCTGGTGATAGTAAGCTA
>NZ_JALKVM010000261.1:0-10277 GCF_057440575.1 Johannesbaptistia floridana | reverse complement strand
TCTCTTGGCGCTCTCCGCTTTCGCTGGCAATTTTGAGTAAGTTTATTGCACCCCTAAATGTAGTATATTAAAAATAATAGAACAAGAAAAAGAGCGATCGCCATGAGCGTATTCTTAATGTTGGGTTTCGTTAATTATAAGGCTCCAAGAGACGCAAACGGCGCTTTTAACATTATGTTAAAGGCTTTGTCGGCAAAGACCTTCACTGTAACTAGTGATGCTATACTATTGACTGACAAGAGCGAGTAATAGCCAGATTTGTCAAGGTTAAATGTTGCACTTGATATCATTTATCTAAGATAAAGACTTATAGCTCTAAATAATGAAAAATATATCTATCTGTGTAACCCTAGGAACTCGTCCCGAAGCAATTAAACTAGCACCAGTAATCAAAAAACTGCGATCGCACCCCAAGATAACAACTCATTTAGTGTTAACAGGACAACACAAAGAAATGGTATCCCAGGTAATGGAGTTATTTGAGTTAGAAGCAGAATATAACCTAGAAATTATGCAGGCTAAACAAACACTAACAGAAATTACCTGGCGCAGTTTACAGGGATTAGAAGCAATCTTTAATCAAATTAAACCCCAACTACTAATAGTCCAAGGAGACACTAGTACAGCCTTCGCCGCCGCCTTAGCAGGATTTTATCAAAAAATAGCGATCGCCCACGTAGAAGCAGGATTACGTACCAATGACCTATTTAACCCCTATCCAGAAGAAGCTAATCGTCGGCTGATCTCACAAATAGCACAATTACACTTTGCCCCAACTTCTGCTGCTGTAGATAACTTAAAAAAATCTGGAGTAACAGGAGAGATTCATCAAACCGGAAATACAGTAATTGATGCTTTACTAGCAGTAGCTGCCAAATCCCCCCCTTGTGATATACCTGGTTTAGATTGGCAACAGTACAAAGTTTTACTAACTACTGTACACAGACGAGAGAATTGGGGATTACCATTACAGCAGATTATTCAAGCCTTGAATTCAATTTTAGCCAAACACCAAGATACAGCTCTATTACTACCATTACATCGCAATCCTACCGTTAGAGAACCCCTCCAGAAGGCTTTTGCCGAACATCCCCGTGTTTACCTGTGTGAACCTCTAGACTACAGTAAATTAGTTGGGGCTATTCAACGCTGTTATTTTCTCTTAACCGATTCAGGAGGATTACAAGAAGAAGCCCCCAGTCTAGGAAAACCAGTATTAGTTCTACGAGAGACCACAGAAAGACCAGAAGCAATTACCGCAGGTACAGCTAAATTAGTAGGAACTAATCCAGAAGCAATTGTTGCTGCCGCTAGTAACCTATTAACCAACGAAGAAGCATATAAAAAAATGGCAACAGCAGTTAATCCCTTTGGGGATGGATTAGCAGCAAAGAGAATAATTAATTTGATTGAAAAATATTTTCAGGATTCCTCTTGTCTATAAGATTTTTGCTGCCATTGTACCAAAAACAAGAGAAGGGCTAAACAAAAATAGGCGATCGCCCATTCGCCTCCAGTTCCCCAACCTAAGTTTAAAACTGTATCCGCAGGAGTCCACCGATAGGCATGTATTAACCCAAACCAAGAAAGTAAAGCTGCCCCCAAACACCATAACGCGGCCCGTCCAAATTGACCTTCAATAATTTCTACAGTCAAAGCTGCTAAAATCATCGCGCTAAAAATCAAACCCTGTTCCAAAGCAAAAGCACCACCAATATATAAATCATTTTGAGCAAAACTAGCTAATAAATCAGAACTAAAGGGTTTTCCCGCCAGACGCAGGGCATTTTTAGCAATCAAAGCACCCCAAGCCGCAATTCCTGGTAATAAACCCACCACCACTGCGGGAGCATGATCTCTGGGGGTACTATTAAATGCTTGGGTAACAATTACAATTCCAATCCACAGTAAGATAGCCATGCCACTATCTATCGGAATCAAAAAAGCCAAAATCCCCACCATTCCCAATACACAAAACAACCCCATAACTACCCCATTCAGCCAAGAATAACCAATTCTCGCCCCCAAATTTTTCCAGCCAGGATGTCCAATATAAATAGTTGTGGGGAAACAAGAACCAAACATCGCAGCAGCAATTGTACCAATTCCATTAGCAGCTAAACAGGGAGTAACTGGATAGGAATCTCCGGCCGCTTCTGCACTTTCGATGTTTTGCAAACTTCCCACCAAGTTAAATAAACCCATAGGGAGAATAATATTGAGATAGCGTAGCAAAATCTCTTTATTTGTCCACAACTCAGCTAATTGTAGTTGAGGCAGATAGAAGCCTAGGGAATTTACAGCCATCTCCCACTGATTCTGATTCCAAGTGGATAAACCTGTCATCCAAGCCAGAATTGTTCCTATGGCTAAAGCTGAAAAGCCCCCTGGTAAACTAAGATGAGTTCCCGGAAGCTTTAAATTAACTTTACCAAAATAGGTAATAAAAATTATTCCTAAGGGCACAATTCCTACTAAAGGATGGGCATAGGTACGTAAAAAAAAGCCCATAGCAATAAAAGTCAAAGCAATACCCCCTAGGGTAGAGAGTAAGGCGGCACGGGGTGTAAATCTCCGTAAATAATCAGCAATCCATGCCCCCCCTAATTCAATTAAACCTGAACCCAAACAAGCTATTAAACCCGCCTGCCAAGCTAGTTTTGCTGCCTCCTCCGTTGATACCCCTTGACTTAAAGCTTCTAAACGCACGGGTAGCATGACTAAAAAAATATAGGCAAATAAACTAATTGTATTAATACCATAGGGCAAGGCAGTTAAATCATCTCTTTGTTGTTTTTTTCCCTGTTGATAAGTTAGCCAACTATAGTAAAAATTACCGAAAATCAGACTAACGGCAACACTAGGTAAAATTCGACCGTAAATCAAATCATTGGGGAATTCTAATACTTGTTGACATAAAACCACCAAGACTAATATTTGAATTAAGTTATTTAAGGCTAGGCCAAAAAAACCATCTAAATCTTGACGGACAAACCAACGAGGAGTAGTACTCATATCTAATCTTTTCCTAATTCTTGAGAACGAGTTTTAGCCGCTTTTACCGCTTCAATTAAAGCACTGCGAAAACCTAACTTTTCTAATTCTGCTACCCCAGCAATTGTCGTGCCTCCTGGACTAGTAACACGATCTTTTAATTCAGCCGGATGTAGCTGTTGTTCTTCAATTAATTTAGCTGTACCAATTATCGTTTGTAAAGCCAGTTGAGAGGCGATCGCCCTCGGTAACCCCACAGCTACACCCCCATCAGTTAATGCTTCTATCATCAAAGCCACATAGGCAGGACCAGATCCTGAAAGTCCCGTTACACCATCCATGAGATATTCTGCCACCTCCACCACTTTACCCACAGCGGTAAATATTTTTTTAGCTGTGGTTATTTGTTCAGTGGTAACTAATTTACCCGGTGCGATCGCTGTTATTCCTTCTCCGATGGTTGCTGGCGTATTTGGCATAGTGCGAATAACTGGATAATCTGGTAAAGCTTTCTCTAATTTTTCTAAACTCATCCCCGCTAGTATAGAAATTACTAGAGGTTTTGTCTTACTATCTTGATTTAAATTCAGCTGAGAAACTACCTGATGAAAAATTTGCGGTTTAATTGCTAGTAAGACTATTTCCCCCTCTTCCCAGGCTTGTTGATTATCTGCTGTTACTTTTACTTGATATTTCTCTGTCAACAAGTTACGTCTTTGTAGCGAAGGTTCGCTGATTAGAACTGCTGTTGCTGTATAAATATTTTTACTCAATAAACGTGAGAGAATGGCTTCAGCCATTACCCCTCCCCCTATTATACTCAATTCAATTGTCATAGTTAGCTTAGGTTACAACTATCCGTTTCTCCTAGATTAACTCGAATTTGATCCTTTATTTTATTTAAGAATGCCAATTTCAATGGTGTCGGAGAATGCCGTTTACTCAGACCCTCGCATCTTTACTTAATGTTACTGGTGGTGGATGAATTATGAGTTTTGAAGTCTTTACGTCTTTAAGTAATGAGTTTTGAAGTAAGAAGTTTTGAAGTAAGGAGTAAGGAGTAATGAGTTTTGAAGTCTTTACGTCTTTAAGTTTTGAAGTCTTGAAGTTTTGAAGTTATGAGTAATGAGTTAAATTTGATTGATTGATGTTCTTTTTTTAAATGACTTAAACAACTTTTTTCCAAAGCCCATTCAAAACCCTCTCTTGAAATATCAATTGCTAGAATGCGTTTCTGACCGCCATCTTTTTGACCCCAACCAGAACGATACATCATCCAAAGGAATGAAGGTTTAATCCAAGTCATACGGTTCATTTTAAATGGAGGAGACACAAAAGTTCCGTTTTTAATTGCTGAGTCTGCAATAGCATTATTGTAAGCTTGATATACACGAATAACTTTATCGTCATAATTTGCTCTAATTTGTCGAGTAGGTATTTGTTTTTCCATAATCAAAGCAGAAAAGTAATAATTGATACAACTACAAAAAATAACAAAAGATTTCATTAAATTTTAAAATAACCTCAGCAAAGGTTCTGTTTTTAAGGCTTCTATCGATTTTCATGTGTAGCCATAATTTTAAGAGTTAAACTCTAAAACATAATCTATAGAAAGATTTGAGAGGTTTTCTGAAAATGTCAGATACTTTTGGACCCCTAGGCAAAAAAAATTTTTACTTGTATACTTGACTGTTGAACACAAATGTTAAGTATATTTACCATGACTCAGAATATAGGACAACAACCTAGTGCCCAAGAACAAGAAATGATTGAACTGATTAACAGGATGCGGCAGAATCCTCAATCAGAATATAATCTACTGGTTAATTCGTCGGATCCTAATGTCAATTCGGCTATTAGTTATTTTGATGTAGATACAAAAGTACTCAAACAACAGTGGAATTCTCTTAAATCGGTTGCCCCCTTAGCTTGGTCTCCTAAATTATATGAAGCCGCTATTGATCATAACAAATATATGATTAAAAAAGATGAGCAAACTCATGATGGTTGGTCGGATCGTATTAAAAGTACTGGTTACGACGCTAAAAATATGAGCCAAAATGTCTATGCTTGGAGTGAATCAGTATTTTATGGTCATGCGGGCTTTAGCATTGATTGGGGCTTTACTCCAACAGGTATCCAAAAAGGTGCTGGTCATCGCCAGGCCATTATGAACGGAGCATATCGAGAAATTGGAGTGGCGATCGCCAAGGAAAATAACAGTAAAACTGCGATTGGCCCCATGATTATTACTCAGAATTTCGGTACTAGAAGAGATTTTGGCGATCCTTGGTTATTAGGAGTTGTCTATGATGATGACAAAGTAGATGATGATTTTTATACTGCAGGAGAAGGATTAGGGGGAGTTAAAATCACTGCCAAAGGTCAAAATGGAACTTTTGAAACTATTTCCTGGAACTCTGGTGGCTATCAAATGCAATTAGACCAAGGGAGCTATGTATTGACATTTTCTGATCCTAAAAACAGATTTACTGATTATTCCACAAATATTAAAATAGGTTCAGAGAATTTTAAACAAGATTTAGCTATTGATGATATGCCCGCAGGCATAAAAACAAGTAATTTATCTCTCAGGCCAAAAACCGAAAATAACAACCCACCTTCAGCAAGCAAAAGCAGAAACAATTTTTCTGATGAGCTAATTCCGAGTATTTCTATAAATGATATATCTCTTAGAGAAGGGAATAAAGGTCAAAAAAATGCTCAATTTGTGATTACCTTAGATCAAAAGGTTAATCAAGTAGTAACCGTAGACTATCGAAGCCAGAATCGTACAGCTAAAATCAATCAAGATTTTTTAATGACAAAGGGTACTCTGACCTTTAAGCCTAATCAAAAGAGACTGAGAGTATCTGTACCTGTTTTTGGTGATTTAAATCACGAATCTAACGAAATCTTTGTGGTTAAGCTATTTAAAGCTAAAAATGCTAGACTAGGCGATGCTATTGGTACGGCAACTATTCTAAACGATGACAAAAAGAATCAAGGTAAAACAATAAATGCTAGTGCTGCTGTCACATACCCTGAAGGTAATAACAATAAAAAAGTGAATAATACTAGTACTAACCAAAAGGATTTTCTTTTAGGTACTAATCGTAGAGATGTTCTTTTAGGCTTAAATGGCAATGATAAAATTGATGGTGGAAAAGGTAACGATATCATTATTGGTGGTTTAGGTAGAGATAAAGTTACTGGTGGTCCAGGTAGAGATAACTTTCAATTCAATTCTTTTAAAGAAGGAGTTGATATAATTACTGATTTTTCAAGTATACAAGACCAAATTGTTATCGATTCTGATGGATTTAGCAAGGACTTAACTAAGGGTAGATTAAAACCCGAGCAGTTTTCTTTAGGTTCAAGACCTTCTGATCTTGATGATCGCTTTATCTATAATCAAACTAAAGGACTATTGTTATTCGATGCTAATGGGATAGACCCAAAAGGCTCCACCCTCATTGCTCGTCTGCCTCAAAACACCGACTTGACCCATCAAGATATAACCATAATTTAAATATTCCTAATTATAAACCTAATAGCATAAAATGTTATGGAAAAACAATATTATACAGCATAGTGCTTATCAACAATTGCGATCGCATAGCACCATTTATTCCAGTGTTCTCAGTAAGGATAATCATTCACAATCCCTTTATCCATTGAGATACTAAGGGCGATATCGTGCCAGATCTCGCTCCGTTGGCGAGTGCGCCTGTCCCATCTATTTCTTATTAATCTAATATATTTTTAAATTCTTCCCACAGTGTAGAGTCTACTTCTTTATATTCATAAATAGATCCATCATCAAATTCTAACCTTAGAGATTCACAATCTGGTTGATAATCTACATTGGCTAAATTAGCTTGATCATTTTCTCTAGATTCATAATAATATTCTGTTTCAGAGTAATCGTACTCATATTCACTACTATCTAACTCCTCAGGATGAGGATCTGGTACTATTGATAAACTCTCAGATATCTTAACTTCTACATTTCTTTGATATTCGTAAATTAAACCATTATTTCTCGTAACTTCTACTTCTTGACTCTGCGCCTGATACTCTCCCTGGGTGTAGTAACTATACTGGGGTTCTGATTTTTCTGCCACAGGATAAATCTCTTGATATTTTTGTTCTGGATTTACTATTTCGTCTAACTCCTGTAATCCTTCATAAGCTTCTATCGGCGCAGGTATTTCTATATATTCTAACTCTTCTCCTTGGGTGACTAATAAGCCTAAATTTTCTTGATCGTGTCCAATAGCGGCGATCGCACTTAAATTTACTTTGTTTAAATCCATCTTCCTCATTTCTTTTTCTTACTCTTCTCTACCATTCTACTTGATTTTTCAGTCAACTAAGATACAATCTTTCTTATAAAACCTTTACTTGATTTTTCACATAACTTAATAACTATATGTTATTTTTAGGTTATGGTATAATTAGTAACATTTAATGGATATGGATTATGTGTAAGCAAAATATTCTCTTAATTGATCACAGTGTTGCTGATTATCAAAGTCTCCTCAATGGTTTAACTAGTAATATAGAAGTTGTGATCATTCCTCCTCAAGTAGATGGCGTAGAGTACATAAGTAAAAAATTACTTAAAACAGTTAAAAATCTTTATATAGTAGCTCATGGCAGTCCAGGATGTCTTAATTTAGGCAAAAATCAACTTAATTTAAGCAATATAGAAAGATACGCTGCTTATTTGCAAAAGTGGCAAGTAGAAAACATCCTGATTTATGGATGTAGGGTTGGAAAGGGTGATGCCGGGGCAGAATTTATGGATAAATTATCTAACTATACTGATGCCAAGATTGCCGCTTCAAGTCAAGATGTAGGAAAAATTTGGGAATTAGATGTAACTAGGGGTGAAGTTAAAAAAGATTTAATTTTTAGCCAAGAAGCAACAGAAGCATATTCAGGAATTTTAGCGACTTTTACGGTTACTAATACCAATGATAATGGAGAAGGCTCTTTGAGAGCCGGGATAGAAGCAGCTAATGAGGAGGATGGAAGGGATGAAATTGAATTTGATGAGACTTTAACGGGAGCAACAATTAAACTAACATCTGATGAATTATTAATAATAAGTGATGATTTAACAATTAATGGCTTAGGAGCAGAAAAATTAACAATAGATGCTCAAAGAAACTCAGGTATATTTATAGTAGACAATGCCTATTACATCTACGATCAAGATTATTCTCAGATTGAAGTTACCATTAGTGGTTTAACCCTCACCGGAGGCGAAAAACGTGCAGCAATACAAAACAGAGAAATTTTAACAGTTAATAATAGCATTATTACCGGCAATAATAATGGTGGAATTTTCAATGATGGGGATACTAAAGGCTATAGTGGAGAAACAGGTAAAGACGGTGTATTAACTATTAATAATAGCATTATTTCTGATAATACTAATAAATATAGCTTTGCCAAAGGAGGGGGAATATATAATAGTGGCAGACTAGTTATTAATAAAAGTACTATTAAAGATAATAAATCGGAGAGAGGTGCAGGTATTTTTAATGCTAGTGGTGGCCAGGATAGTAGTATGGGAGGTTCTTCCTCAGCAGGAAGAACCGTTATTAATAATAGTACTATTTCTGGGAATGAAGCAAATATAGGTGGTGGAATTTATAATCAGGCTATTATTCAAGATTTCTATTATGCTGGCAACACTGGCTATCCAGGTAAATTAACTATTAATAATAGTACTATTTCAGGAAATAGTGCTAAAGATGGTGGAGGTATTTATAATGGCGCAGCGCTAAACATTAATAATAGTACTATTACTTTAAATCAGGGAACTGGCTTAACTCAATATGGATATCTAGATTGGTATAGGGGTCAAGATATAAAAATAGCTAATACAATTATTTCTGGAAATACTGGAAATCTAGATGTTATCCCTAAAAATCAAAGGGAAATAAGTTTAGGTGGTAATTTAATTGGAAATAGTGATAGAGATATTTTTAATCAACAGGGAGATAAAACTGGAATTACAGATCCAGGTTTAGAAGCTTTAGCAGATAATGGTGGCCCAACTCTAACCCATTTACCTCAAGAAAATAGCCCAGTTATTGATGGAGGAATTAATGAGCAAGTAGATGATAGTTTCACATCAGATCAAAGAGGAGTTCCTCGTATTGTTAATAATATTGTTGATATTGGCGCCGTAGAAATACAGGAAATAACCAATCCTAATTCTCCCAATAATATCGATGGTACTAATAATTCTGAATCATTACAAGGTTCAGAAAACCGCGATCTGATCAGAGGTTTTAGGGGAGATGATCAAATTCTGGGTTTAGGAAATGATGATACCCTCGATGGTGGTTTAAATGATGATACCCTATGGGGAGGCGAGGGGAATGATCATCTGATCGGCAAAAATGGGGATGATCTTTTATATGGTGGTCAAGGAAACGATATTATGAGAGGTGGTGATGGTAATGACTATTACATAGTTGACTCTTTGGGGGATCAGACTATCAATGAAAAAGCTAATAGTGCCATTAATGGGATTGATACAGTAGCAAGTTATGTTAATTGGGCCTTGTCTACCAATAGTAAGAATATTGAAAATCTGCGCTTGAGGGGAGATCGCTTTCTAGCAGGTATTGGTAATTTACTCGATAATGAAATTATCGGTAACAATGGCAAAAACCGTATAAGTGGAGGAAGAGGAAACGATTTTCTAGATGGTAGGAGAAAAGAAGATCGTTTATTGGGTAATGATGGTAATGATACCCTAATAGGGGGAACGGGAGATGATGTACTTGAAGGTGGAACAGGAGGAGACCGTTTTGTTTTCAATAGTGTTAATCATGGAGTAGATACTATTGTTGATTTTAGTAGCGATGAGGATCTAATTGTTGTTTCCCAAAGCAGTTTTGGTGATTCTTTAGAACTTGGGTTGCTTGATAGTAGTTATCTAGTAACAATACCTGATTTAAATCAGCTTGATCCTAATTTTGATGTAGGTTTTGTTTATGTTAAAAATGAGGGCAGTTTATCTTATATAAATCGCTCTAATGATATTGACCTAACTGAGATTGCTATATTATTAGAACAACCTAATTTGAGTTCTAATGATATTGAGGTTTTTTAGCTTAAATCAAAACCAAGTCCCGCATCTCTATCTTTAGATGAGCGCGGGATGAATTTTACCAGTCTTGAGTTGTTCACAGGTTTCAGTTATACCGCTTCTAAAAATCTACTCAAATTTACTCAAACAGCAAAATAAGACAGAA
>NZ_JALKVM010000260.1:0-10286 GCF_057440575.1 Johannesbaptistia floridana | reverse complement strand
CTCTCCCTCTCTCCCCCTCTCCCTCTCTCCCCCTCTCCCTCTCTCCCCCTCTCCCCTTTCAATCCCTCTAAAGAAATAAAATATATTTATATAAAAACCTTCAAAATCATTCCTTTGTAGGAAACCAAAAAGGCAAGAATTTGGCTAAATTGTAACTTATATAGCATTACCTATTAGGTTTAATAAAAAGTTGTCAACTATCACTGAGATTAGATTGAGTGACTTAGTTTGTATCCCAATCCTAAAAGCTATATATAAGCAAAATAATCAAAAAAGTAGCCAATGAATTCAATAACAAAAATATTCACAACTTGTGTTTTAGCCATAGTAGTAACATTAACTGGAGTGTTTGGAAACTACTCTGCTAAAGCAGTAGAAGTATCTCCTCTGTTAGCTCTTAGTAACAAAAACGCAACAAGTTATCCCACAGATGATAGTCAAATCGAAGGACTACTTTACTCTGATTCAGATGAAGTAGAATCATTGAAAAATGTTGACGATCTTATTAGTCCCAAAACTCAAAGAGAAGTATTAGACCCGACGCGCATTCCCGCAGCTAAGCAACCAATCATTGATCGCAGCGATCCTGATAATAAAATATTAGAAAAAATTAAGCAAAGCTTCGATGACGCTGGGGAATTTATAGGTAATTAACATGAATAAAAAAGAATTAGAAAATATCAAGATAGCTATTTTAGTAGCTGATGGTTTTGAACAAGTAGAAATGACTAAACCACGCCAAGCTTTTGATGATGCAGGTGCTAAAACTAAGATAGTTTCCCCCGCAGGAGAAACAGTCAAAGGCTGGCATCATTACGATAAGGGAGATGACTTTTCTGTTGATGTATCTCTAGAGACAGCTAAGGCTGAAGATTATGATGCCTTACTACTTCCAGGAGGCACAGTAAATCCAGACCAACTGCGAGTAAATCAGAAAGCGGTTAACTTTATCAAAGCTTTCTTTGATGCAGGGAAACCAGTAGCGGCTATTTGTCATGGTCCTTGGTCTTTAATCGAAGTAGAGGCTGTCAAAGGACGAAAAGTGACATCTTGGCCTTCTCTGAAAACTGACCTGTTAAATGCCCAAGCCAATTGGGTAGATGAAGAAATGGTAGTAGATGGTAACTTGATTACTAGTCGCAATCCCGATGATATACCCGCTTTTATTAATGGGGCGATCGCTCTTTTCTCTAGTCAAAAAGCCACTGCATAGTTGTAATTCTCCCCTTCCCTTGGTTGGGGAATTATTTTTCTTGAACTCATATCTTGCACTCAAATACAAAAGTACAGAAATTGACCAACAGGCGAGAGGGGGGAGCTCACAAGGGTAGGTTTTTAACATTTCGGTGAGGACGGGACAAGCTCAGATCTTGCATCTTTACCTAATATTACTTGTTGTGGTTGAGTAATAAGTAATTTAACTTATTACTTTAATACTTCATTACTCATTACTCATTTCAGGTGCTACTCTTGTCTTGTTATCTCCTTCTACAGGATACCAAAGTAAATCGCCTGCTACAAATACCTGGTCATCTTCAGCAAATAACCAATCTAAGTTAGTTTTGATTTTCGTAATCCAACTGAACTGAATCGTATTGTCTGCCATCGGTTGACCATCGCTATCAGGATAAATTATTTCAGGTTTGGTAATATTTTCTGGTTGAGAAATCATGATTAAAATTAAATTAAGTTTGCTTTGTTGCCACAGAAGTCGCCATCACACCAGAAAAACCAAAGGGCGATCGCACAATCAGCTCATCTCTGGTTATATATTTATAATTTAATTAAATCTCATCCGGGTTTATCCCTAATTCTTTTAACTTTGCGGCTAATTTATCGGCTTTTAATTTTTCTAGTTGTGCTTTTTCAGCCTCCTGTTCTGCTCGTTGGCGCTCTTGAATCGCCTTGTTTCGTTCTTCAGTAAAATCAGAAAACAGGTCCCCATTGGGATGATATAGCAATAAATCAGATTCAGCTATTTGAAAGCGAATATTTAAGCGAGGACTTACCCATTCATTCATCTCTTCAATAGGTTCTAAGCCTCCATTTTGTCGCCATAACCCTGTCACTTCATTATTATCAGGGTTATATATATAGTATTCTTCTACTCCATGACGTTCATAAAACAGAAGCTTTCTACTCATTTCCCTTTGCCTATTTCCTGGAGATAGTATTTCAAAGACTACTTGGGGTGCAATATTTTCTTCTTGCCACTGTTTATAGGAACCACGGTCTCCCTTCGGTCTTCCGAAGGCCACCATCACATCAGGTGCTACTCTTTTTTTGTTATCTCCTTCTAGGGGATACCAAAGTAAATCCCCTGCTACAAATACCAGGTCATCCTCAGCAAATAACCAATCTAAGTTAGTTTTGATTTTCGTAATCCAACTGAACTGAATCGTATTGTCTGCCATCGGTTGACCATCGCTATCAGGATAAATTATTTCAGGTTTGGTAATATTTTCTGGTTGAGAAATCATGATTAACATTAAACGGATTTGATCTGATTCTATTTTAATCACTTTACCGAAAGTTATTGGTGACAAGAGAATACGCCAATCATTTTCCCAGTATTTATATTAAAATTTTGGATTCAAACAGTTTTTATGGTGCAAGGTATGTCACTGTATTTAGCCCCGTCTGCTTTTTGGACTAAAGTCCAACTACGAACCTAGTTGATACATTATTTTCTGCGACAAAATCGGCAAAAGCACTGATACACAAGTTGAGGTTTTTGTCAAGTTTTATATTAAGAAAGATGTTGATAAAGCATAGCTTTAACAAGGAGGGCTATTTAGGTGCGATCGCCGAATTACTCTAGGCCAAATCCGTTACTAATCTTTTGTTAACTTCTAGATATACAAGTAAAGCATTAATATCGGCGGGATTTACACCCCCTATTCGGGAGGCTTGACCAATAGTCAAGGGTTTAACCTTAGTTAATTTTTCTCTTGCTTCCATTGATAGAGTTTCTATAGCCATATAGTTAATATCTGGAGCTAGAGGGCGATTAGTAGCACGGCTAATTTGTTCTATTTGGTGTTCTTGGCGTTTAATATACCCTGCGTATTTAATATCTACCTCAGCCCCATGTTTTTCCTCAGAAGATAAACTGGAGTTACCTAGACCATATTTGTCTAAATCCAAGTAATGAAAACCTGGACGACGCAACAACTCTGCTAAAGTAATTGAGCCTTTTATTTTTTGTTTAGTTGCCTCGACAATTTCTGTAGCTATGGGGTCTTGAGCTTTGATTCTGGTAGAGTGTAGTCTTTCTTTTTCCCCGAGAATCTGAGCTTGTTTTTCTGTAAACAATTGCCAACGGCGATCGCCAATCAAGCCTATGTCTCTGCCTAGGGGGGTGAGACGTTGGTCTGCATTATCAGATCTCAATACCAGACGATATTCTGAGCGTGAAGTTAACATCCGATAGGGTTCTCGCAAATCTTTAGTACACAGGTCATCGATCAGAGTCCCTATATAACTTTGTTCTCGGGGTAAAATCAGCATTTCTTCCCCTTTTGCATAGCGTACAGCATTTATCCCTGCTAGGAGACCTTGGGCTGCTGCTTCCTCATAACCTGTAGTCCCGTTTAGTTGTCCTGCGGAAAATAGTCCTTCAATTTTTTTCGTCATCAAGGTTGGGTAACATTGGGTAGCTGGCAGGTAGTCGTATTCTACTGCGTAGGCAGGACGCAACATGACACATTTTTCTAAGCCTGGCAATGTGTGTAGCATAGCTAGTTGCACTTTTTCTGGTAGTCCTGTTGAGAATCCCTGTATATACAATTCAGGAATTTCTCTCCCCTCTGGTTCTATAAAAATTTGATGAGACTCTTTGTCAGCGAAGCGAACAATTTTATCTTCGATACTAGGACAATAGCGAGGACCTACTGAGTCAATCCAACCGCCATATATTGGGGAGAGATGGAGGTTATCCCGAATCAGTTTATGAGTTTCTGGGGTAGTACGAGTTAAATAACAATTCATTTGTTCCCGAGGTTTGTGTACCTCCGGGTCAAAGCTAAACCAGCGCAACTCCTCATCAGGGGGCTGCACTTCCATTTTACTATAATCTACAGAGCGCTTATCCACTCGTGCTGGTGTGCCTGTTTTGAGCCTTCCGGTTTCAAAACCCAAACGATTGAGAGTTTCTGTTAAACCTACTGCGGCGAATTCGCCTGCTCTCCCCGCCGGCATAGTTTTAGAACCGATCCAAATCTGACCTCCTAAAAACGTCCCAGTGGTGAGAATTACTGCTTTAGCGGCAAAACAACTACCGAAGTAAGTTTCTACGCCAATTACCTCATCATTTTTGCCTAAAATCAAATCAGTGGCCATACCTTCTCTAATTGTCAAATTTTCTTGATTTTCGACAATTTCTTTCATCACTGCGGCATATTCTCGCTTGTCTGTTTGTGCCCTTAGGGCCCAAACTGCGGGACCTCTAGAGGAGTTTAACAGACGTTTTTGTAGATAGGTACGATCTGCCATTTTGCCGATTTCTCCCCCTAGGGCATCGACTTCGTGAGTTAACTGAGATTTAGCTGGTCCTCCCACGGCTGGGTTACAGGGTTGCCAAGCTATCTTATCTAAATTGAGAGTTAACATCAGAGTCCGACAGCCTAGGCGGGCACTGGCTAAAGCTGCTTCACAGCCTGAGTGTCCGCCGCCAATTACAATAATCTCAAATGAGTCTTGAAATTCCACTGGTCTGTTAATAGTCATTTAAAGTATTTCTTGGATTTATTCTTGAGGGAAGGAGCCTGGGATTACGCTTAGAGTTTTAAGTATTCCATCTCGTTTTACATCCACTAGTAATTCTTCACCAATACTGCTATCTTCTACTTCTTCTTGTACTTCTGTAGCCGTTGCTATTGGTTCTCCCCCTACTGTTTTTAGTATATCACCTGCTTCAAATCCTGCTTGGTCTGCGGGAGAATTTGGCATTACTTGAATAATAATTACTCCTGTTTCTCCGGTTAAATCTACTCCTGTTTCTGCTTTAATGGAGGGGATAGTCTCGGGATTTATGGTAATCATTTGAATACCTAAGTAGGGATGCTGGGCTTCTCCAAAAGTATATAGTTCATCAGCAATTTTTTGTACTGTTTCTACAGGAATGGCAAAGCCTAAACCTTGAGCATTGGCACGAATTGCTGTATTCATTCCAATTACTTCTCCTTGGGCATTGAGTAAAGGTCCTCCTGAGTTACCCGGGTTAATCGCTGCATCAGTTTGGATGAATCTTACCCTTTTTCCTGGTATTCCTACTTCGGCGCTGGATCTTTCTAAGGCACTGACAATTCCTACTGTTACTGTGTTGTCTAAACCTAGGGGATTACCAATAGCGATCGCCCATTCTCCTGGAATCAGGTCATGTGATTTTCCTAATTGTACTGTTTGTAAGTTATTTGCATCTATTTTTACAATGGCGATATCCGTTAAGGAATCTGTGCCAATTACTTCTCCTACGTATATCTTTCCATCTTTTAGGGTTACAGTTACTTTGTCTGCCCCATCTACTACGTGAGCGTTGGTAATAATTACTCCATCATCGCTCAAGATAAATCCTGATCCTGTCCCTTTTTCTAAGGCTCTTTCTTCATTGGGTAGCTCATTCCCATTACCAAAAAAGCGTCGAAAAGGCTCTAGGGGAGTTCCTAACCCTTGGGATACGGTGCGCGATGAGTCAATTCTTACTACTGATGGGCCTACTTTTTGTACTGCTTGAGCGATAAAATTTAACTCTTCTGGATCTTTTGCTGGTATGGGTATATTGGAGTAACTAGTTACTCTTGTGGGGATTAATTCGGGTTGTTGTTGTGTAATCGACTGAGAATTGTTTAAATAAGAATGACCTATAAAACCTATGGCGCTGCCGAATACCAATAAGCTTGTGTATACACTTAGTTTTTTTAATACTTTCATTCTAGATCCTTGACAACTTAATGGTTCTTCTTTCTTTTTAACATATTCCTTATAAGAAATAATTAAACTAGTTTTATGTTCAACTCTCTGGGTTTATTTTTTGCTCTCACCTTAGCTAAATTGATTAGTTATCTTGTCCCTAAATTAGGGCTAGGCGCTGCTACTGTTTTGCCTGGCGCCATCGCTCTTCGTTTACAACCACATTTATTAACTTTATTATCTCAACAAGTTAGTTGTGGCCTGATTCTCGTCTGTGGCACTAATGGTAAAACTACTACTTCTTTACTTTTACGTACCATTTTATTAAAACAGGGTTTTCGAGTTGTTCACAATGCTTCTGGTGCCAATTTAATTAATGGTTTAGTTACTGCCCTTTTACTTGAAACTAATTGGCTTGGTCAGCTTCGCGCTGATTATGCCATTTTAGAGGTAGATGAGAATATTTTGCCTTTGATTGTAGTTGATTGCCAACCTACTTTTATTTTAGCTCTCAATTTATTCCGTGACCAATTGGATCGTTATGGCGAAGTTGATACTATTACCCAACGTTGGTTACAGGCTATTAATCTTACTGATACCACCATCATTTTAAATGGCGATGATCCTAGTTTAGCTTATTTAGGACAACAACTTTCTTCTCCCGTTATCTTTTTTGGTTTAAATGAAACTAATTTATATTTAGATAGTCTTCCCTATGCTACTGATTCTACTTATTGTCCTCGCTGTGGTCATGAGTTAAATTATCATGGGGTTTATTTATCTCATCTTGGTGATTTTAACTGTCCTAATTGTCATTTTAGTAAGCCTAGTTTAGCTATTAATAGTCAAGATTGGAACCAAATTCTTACTGGTGTTTATAATAAGTATAATACTATTGCTGCTGTTTCTGTTGCTTTACAATTGGGAATAAATGAAGCTGTAATTAATTCTGCAATTAGAGAATTTAAAGCGGCATTTGGTCGCGCTGAAGAATTAATTATTAGTGATAAAAAAGTTAAAATTTTACTTTCTAAAAATCCCGTGGGCATGAATGAAACTTTGCGAGTAGTACAACAAGAAAGTACTAAAAACCCTGTTGTTACTCTTATAGTATTAAATGATCGCACTCCCGATGGGACCGATGTATCTTGGATTTGGGATGTAGATACAGAGCAACTAACTCAACTACCTGGTACTATTATAGTAAGTGGCGATCGCGTCTATGATTTAGCTTTGCGCATTGAATATAGCACGGCTCAAACGACTAATTTAATTATTCATGAAAATCTTGTTGAAGCAGTTAAATTCGCCCTCGAAGTTACCGCCGTCGGAGAAACTTTATATATTCTCCCCACCTATTCAGCTATGCTAGAAGTAAGACAAATACTTACAGGAAAAAGTATTCTCTAGAGAGATTTTAGCTAATCAATTAAACTGTTAGTATTGAGAAAATTAATTAGGTTAGTTTTAAAAATTGGAGAGATAGTTTATTTATGAAATTCTTAACATCCCTCCCTCGATGGTCTGTATGGGGATTAGTGTTACCTTTGATTCTTCTCAATGGTTGGAGTTTACTATTACTGCTAGATTATTTCCGGGGAATCGTAACTATTTTTGTGGTAGCAATGTTACTGAGTTTTGTGTTGAGCTATCCAGTTGCCCTATTACAAAAGATGAAGTTTCCCAGAATAGGTGCTATAGTGTTAGTATTATTTTTAGCGATCGCACTTCTAGGGGTGCAATAAACTTACTCAAAATTGTCAGCGAAAGCGGAGAGCGCCTTAGAGGCTGTTTTTTGGCTAAATTAGTACAAAAGTACTCGTGCTTTGATCTCAGCTTAACTCAGATCTCGTTGAGTCTTGAAGTCTTGAAGTAAAAGAATTGATCCTAACCACTTTAAACATGAAAAGCCCCCCGAGTTTGCGGGGGGTTGGGGGGATCTGTAAATATAAATATTGTTAACACTACAACGCTCATTGCTATACAAGTAAGACAGGGCAATTAATTCAGATCAAGACATCTATCAAAAACTTAAATTCTTGCCCTGTCTCAGTTTTTGAAGATTTAGCATAGTTCACTTGGTATAACCATAAATTTGAGGCTAGTCTATTTTCTATTTCTAAGCTAAGATTCACTTAAATTATATCAAATTGATTAAAAAATGCTAAAAATATAGAAGCAGATTAGATCCCCCCAACCCCCCTTGCTAAGGGGGTCTCAAGGTGGCTTGTCATCACCTCGTTTTTAGCATTTATTTTTCTATTTTATATTAGATATTCTTAAAAACCTCGTATCCGGTGAAAACCTATTGCCTATCGCCTATTATAAGAGAAATTATATTAAAAAAATACCACAACATAAAACAAGAACTATATTAATTTATAAAAGTAATTATGGATAGCTTAGAAATCTTAGGAAAGCTAGAAAAATTAACTCCAACTCAGTTTAACCGTATTATATTTTTATTAAAAGTACCTGCACATATTTTACCGCATCAAAACGTATCTCAAACAGAGAGAGCGATCGCTTTATTAAACTTAGCTGAATCATCTCAACCAAGAGGGATTAGTTTAGAAAAGATAGAGGAAGCTTTAAAAACAGAGGGATTAGACTCAATACAACCACAGATAACAGATAACTTACCCAAAAGTGGTGTAATTAAATTTGTTGGTAGAGAGGAAGCCTGGTCAGAATTATATAGTAAGTTACAAACTACAGATAGAATCGCCCTGACTACCCTAACAGGTATGGGAGGTATTGGTAAAACAGAATTAGCCCTACAATACGCCCTAGCCGCTAGAGAAAAGAAACTCAAGAATACTTATAATGGGGGAATTTGTTGGGTGAATGTGGCCGATATAGGGAATGTGGGTATACAGATACTTAACTTCGCTAAAAACTCTCTAAAAATTCCTATTCCCGACGAAGGAGAAGAAAAAGAAAGAGTTCAACTATGTTGGCGTATTTGGCAACCAGGAGACACCCTGATTATTTTTGATGATGTGCGCGATTATGACCAGATTTATGACTTCTTGCCTCCTCAACAGAATCGTTTCAAAGTAATTATCACCACAAGACAGCAAATACTAGCGAATAATCTTCAAGTAGTAGCTTTAAAAGTTTTAAAAGAAGAAGCAGCATTAGAGTTAATTAAATCTTTTATTGGTGGAGATAGAGTTAATAATGAACTAGAAGCAGCTAAAGCCCTCTGTAAAGACCTCGGTTACTTACCCCTAGGAATAGAATTAGTAGCTACATTTCTCAAACGGCGAAATCGGTGGTCTATAGAAAAAATGCGCCAGCGTTTAAAAGAAGAACAATTGAGCGCTAAATTCCTAGAGGAAACTACTAGAGAAATGACCGCCACCAAAGGAGTAAAAGCAGCCTTTGAGATTACTTGGGCAGAATTACCAGAAACAGCTCAAAACTTAGCTATGTATATGAGTTTGTTTGCCTTAGCACCTATTCCAGATAATTTGATTCAAGGAATCAGTGAAATAGAAGATGAAGATGAATTAGAAGAAATAGTAGAAGATTATTTAGTTAACTTCAGTTTACTCAAAGATGCAGGAGAATCTAGCTATGAAATCCACACTCTAATTCGTCAATATTTAAGAGCTAAATTAGACCCATCCCAATTAGCTGTCACTGCTAAGGAAAGGTATTGTGAGTTAATGGTAAGTTTGGCACAAAATATCCCTGAGACCTTAACTCAATCACAGATACAAGAAATTAGTCCTTTTATTCCTCATCTGGAAATAGCAGCAGAAGAACTAAATCAACACTTAGAAGATGAGAATTTAATTTCGCCTTATGTGGGAGTAACATAACAGGTTTGCGATTCCACTTGGTACATTAATATCAGTATCTTAACTACATTTATAGTTTAGTTTGTAGGTTGGGTTGAGGAACGAAACCCAACATTCAATTATACTAACAGCAAAGCACCAGTACAATTGGGTAAAGAGGCAAGATTTGAGTTAACCCAACCTACCGGGAGTGCGATCGCCTTTATTCCCTGGTGCGCTATGACTTAAAGTGTGAAATTTTAATGTATCTATTGGACTAAAGTCCAACTACGAACCTACCGGGAGTGCGATCGCCTTTGGGATACCTTACTCGGTGCGCATTACTTCTTTTACTCCTTACTCAACTATAGGCGATCGCCTTTGGGATACTTTCACTTGGTGGGCAAAAGACAACTAAATATTTGTTCATCAATTGGATTTGGTGCGTTACGCGCTCCGCACGCTTCACACCCTACTGGTCTATTCCCGTATTCTCACATCACTTGCACCTGTAGTAGGGGCGCAAGGCTTGCGCCCTAAATAAGCTCATACTTGCGCCCTAAATAAGCTCATACTTGCGCCCTAAAT
>NZ_JALKVM010000259.1:0-10603 GCF_057440575.1 Johannesbaptistia floridana | reverse complement strand
CTCTAGTCAGGGAGTAGAAATAAATAATCAAAGTGAGACACCTTCAGATGAATTGGGAAATATTCATATCTCTAGTCAGGGAGTAGAAATAAATAATCAAAGTGAGACACCTTTAGATGAATTGGGAAATATCCATATCTCTAGTCAGGAAGTAGAAATAAATAATCAAAGTGAGACACCTTTAGATGAATTGGGAAATATCCATATCTCTAGTCAGGAAGTAGAAATAAATAATCAAAGTGAGACACCTTCAGATGAATTGGGAAATATCCATATCTCAAGTGATGGGATGGGAATAGAGAATAAAACTTTACTAGAAAAACCAGGAAGATGGCTAATACTAACAGATAAACACAAAATTGGACAAAAATTAGCTGAATACTTAGAAAGTAAACAACAAAATTGTCTAGTCATCGCCTCTCCTCCTAAGAATTGGGGGGAATTATGGCAGCAATCATCCTTCAAAGGAATTATTCATCTGTGGAGTTTAAACCTAGATAACAATATAGAGGAGACGATTGAAGAAAATTATCAAAATACTTTTGAGTTGCTGCAAACATTAATAACTAGCAATCAACAACCCCATCTTTGGTTAATTACTCAAGGTAGTCAAACTTCTATAGATGACTCAGTAAGCTTAGAAAAAACCTGGCAATCACCTTTATGGGGAATAGGCAAAACTCTCAATCAAGAATATCCTGAATTTAACTGTGTCTGTATAGATATACCAAATCAGCTAACCCCAGAGACAATTACTTATCTTGCTAAAGAAATTACTCAACCAGATGGAGAGACACAAATTATCTGGCGTAACCAGAAACGTTATTTACCCAGATTAGTAAAAACAGAATTAAATACTTCTCCCCAACCATTAAGATTAACTGTATCTCCCCGGGGAACTATCAATAATATAAAATGGGAAAGTTTAACCCGTAAACCACCTCAAGGAAAAGAAGTAGAAATCAAAGTAAAAGCATCTGGTTTAAATTTCCGGGATTTATTAAATGTTTTAGGTATTTATCCCCAAGAAGTAGCGCCATTGGGATTAGAATGTACCGGAGAAGTAGTAGCAGTGGGGAAACAGGTAGAAGATATCAAGGTTGGTGATACTGTCATGGGAATCGCCATCGGTTCACTTAGTAACTATGTAACTGTATCTAGAGATTGGATAACTCTTAAGCCTTCAAAACTATCTTTTGCTGAAGCAGCTACCATCCCCGGTTCATTTTTAACCGCCTATTATACCTTGATACACTTAGCTAAGTTACAACCAGGAGAAAAAGTACTAATTCATGCGGCAGCAGGAGGGGTAGGATTAGCAGCCGTACAAATCAGCTTAGCAAGAGGCGCGGAAGTATTTGCCACGGCATCTACACATAAATGGCCAACTTTAAAAGCTATGGGGGTAAAATGGGTAATGAACTCCCGTCAACCAGGTTTTGGCGCAGAAATTAAGAAAATCTGCCAAGGTTTGGGGGTAGATGTGGTTCTTAACTGTCTTAAGGGAGAATTAATCCCGGAAGGAATTAATAGTTTAAATCCTCATGGTCGTTTTATAGAAATTGGTAAACAGGGAATTTGGACCACCACACAAGTAGAAGAATTGAGACCAGATATTAGTTATTTTTGTCCCGATTTATTAGAATTAGCAGCAAATCAACCCCAGTTAATTCAATCAATGTGGTCTAATTTGCTGCCTCAGTTAGAATCAGGTCAACTTCAGCCATTACCCTATCAACTATTTCCGGCAACTGAAGTAGATACAGCCTTGAGAACTTTTGCCACAGCTAAACATATTGGCAAAATAGTTATCGACTGCTTCAAGGGGTTATCCGCAAGTCCCGGATTTAAAATCCCGGAAACGGATAACCAAAATATTCAGACCACAGAACTTTCTCTTAATCCCCAGGGTAGTTATTTAGTTACTGGAGGTTGGGGAGATATTGGGTTAAAAATTGCTGAATGGTTAGTTACTAAAGGCGCTAAATACATAATTTTAGTAGGGAGAAGTGAACCCAAACCAGAGGCAAAAGCTGTTATAGAGAAACTTAAACAGAAAACTGAGATTTTAACTTTAGTTATAGATATATCTAAAAGGGAAGCTGTAGCTAAAATCTTTAGTAATTATCAATCTCCTCCCCTCAAGGGAATAATTCACGCCGCCGGAGTATTAGCTGATAGTTCTTTACAAAACATGTCCTGGTCACAATTTGAGAAAGTTATCGCCGGGAAAATCAAAGGAAGTTGGTATTTACATGAGTATAGTCAAGGGGAAAATCTGGATTTTTCTGTTTATTTCTCCTCCATCGCCAGTGTATTTGGTTCTCCTGGTCAAATTAACTATGCCGCAGCTAATGCTTTTTTAGATAGTTTGGCTAAAATGAGAAATCAACAGGGTTTAAAAACTATCAGTATTAATTGGGGTCCTTTTGCTGAAGTGGGAATGGCCGCAAGACAAGCTAAACCCCATCCCTGGTTACAGGCAATATCTTCTCTAGACATTAATCAGGGTTTATTCTATTTAGAAAAATTGTTACTTAGTCAAATAGATAATATTGCTGTGGCTAGGATTGATTGGCCAAAATTCTCCCAGATGATTAACTCCCCTTTGGTGAGAGATTGGAAGAATCCTTCCCCTAATCAACAATTATCTATTAATAATAGTCAACAGTTACGGGAAATAATTATTCAACAAGTAGCTGAAGTACTGGGAATAAGAGATACTCAGGCAATGGATTGGCAAGAAGATTTAGATTCTCTGGGTATAGATTCTCTATCTTCTATAGAATTAAAAAACAAATTACAACAAATATTTAATTGTTCTTTGCCAGTTTCTCTAGCTTTTGACTATCCTAGTATCAATCATTTAGTAAAATATTTCCAAAATCTACTTAGTTTAACGGCAACATCAACTTCTAAAAACACAATTAGTACCGATTCTCAGTTAATCCCAGACTCAGAAATTAAGGCTATCAGTCAGCTATCTACCGCTGAAGCAGAAGCTATGTTGCAAGCAGAACTGCAAAAAATGCAAATAATAGATATAGATATAGATATAGATATAGATATAGATGAGTAAAAATCAAGAAGCCATCGCCATTATCGGGATTGGTTGCCGTTTCCCCGGTGGTGTAAATAATCCAGAACAATTTTGGCAACTTCTTAAACAAGGAGTAGACGCGGTTACCGAAATTCCTTCCTCCCGTTGGGATGTAGAGGCTTATTATGATTCTAATCCTCTTCAGCCAGATAAAACTAATGTTCGTTGGGGTGGCTTTGTAGATAATATAGAAACCTTTGACCCCCATTTTTTTTGTATGTCGCCACGGGAAGTGACTACTATGGACCCCCAACAACGTCTTATTTTAGAAACTAGTTGGGAAGCTTTAGAAGATGGGGGACAAATTCCCGAACATTTAGCAGGGAGTAAAACTGGGGTATTTATAGGTGTTGGTTCTCACGACTACTCGATTTTGATGTGGCGTCAACCCTTAAATGATAATTATGGAACTACGGGAACTGCTAATAGTCTTACTGCTAATCGTCTTTCCTATTGGCTAGATTTACGAGGACCTAGTTTAGCTGTTGATACTGCCTGTTCCTCCTCTCTTGTAGCTGTCCATTTAGCCTGTCAGAGTATTTGGCAGGGAGAATCTACTATGGCTTTAGCAGGAGGAGTCAATGTCATTATTAATCCCCATGGGACTATCGGCTTTACTAAAGATGGTTTTCTCTCTCCTGATGGTCGTTGTCGTAGTTTTGATGCTAACGCTAATGGCTATGTCCGCAGTGAAGGCGCCGGGATGATTGTCTTAAAACCTCTAAGTCAAGCTAAAGCCGCTAAAGACCGCATCTATGGTGTGATTAAAGCTACGGGTATTAATCAGGATGGTAAAACTGAGGCGATTCCTGTACCTAATCCTCAAGCGCAAATCTCCCTGATGGAAACTGTCTGCCAACAAGCAGGTATTCAACCAAGTGAAATACAGTATATAGAAGCTCATGGTACGGGAACTAAGGTAGGTGATGCTGTAGAATTACAAAGTATCACTGAGTTTCTCTCCTCCTCCCCGAATAAATATAACTGTTTAA
The DNA here is from genome assembly GCF_057440575.1 of Johannesbaptistia floridana. Classification (NCBI taxonomy): domain Bacteria; kingdom Bacillati; phylum Cyanobacteriota; class Cyanophyceae; order Chroococcales; family Cyanothrichaceae; genus Johannesbaptistia; species Johannesbaptistia floridana. The sequence goes on along the minus strand of NZ_JALKVM010000259.1, from coordinate 6,511 downwards.
TTGGTTCGGTAAAAAGTAATATTGGTCATCTAGAAACGGCAGCAGGTATCGCCGGATTAATTAAAACTTTACTAGCTTTGTATCATCGCCAAATCCCCCCCTCTCTCCACTACCATCAACCTAACCCTCATCTCACCCGAGAAAACCATAAAATACAAGTAGTAACAAGATTAACTTCTTGGCCAGGAGATTCGGAAACAATACCCACTGCTGGAGTAAATTCTTTCGGTTTTGGGGGTACTAATGCCCATATTATTCTACAAGGTTTCCCCTTAGTAAAAAACTACAATCATCAATTAATAGAACCAGATTTTCAGATACTCACCCTTTCTGCTAAAACTGAACCAGGATTAACAGCAAAAATTCAACAATTACATGATTTTATCCTTAAACATCCCCTCATACCCCTAGAAGATATTTGTTTCACTGCTAATGCTAAACGGTCTCAGTTTCAGCATCGTTTAGCAGTAGTTATTCAGAATAAACAAGAATTGCAAAGTCTCCTGGTTACTGAAGATAAGCTTCCCCTGAGGCATATTTCTAGTAATAATCCCCAGCCTATTGTATTTATGTTTACCGGACAAGGTTCTCAATATCCTCAAATGGGAAGACAACTCTATGAGACTCAACCTCTATTCCGAGACATTATTAACCACTGTAATAGTATTCTCTCTCAAGAGTTAAATATTTCTATAACTGAAATCTTATATGAACAGAAAGTTGAAATAAACCAAACTGTATACAGTCAACCCGCTTTATTTGTTTTAGAATACGCCTTAGCTAAATTATGGATGTCTTGGGGAATTAAACCTGAGGTGGTGATTGGTCATAGTTTAGGAGAATACGTGGCTAGTTGTATAGCAGGGGTATTTAGCTTAGAAGATGCCTTAAAACTAGTTACGGCTAGAGGGAAACTAATGCAGTCACTACCTAGTAATGGAGGGATGATTGCTATTTTAGCCACAGAATCCCAAGTTGCTGAAATTATAGGTAAATCCCCAGGAAATCTAGTAATTGCGGCGAGAAACGGTGTAAATAGTTGGGTATTGTCAGGAAATCACACAGAAATAGAAAAAGCCATCGCCTTTTGTGAAACTCAGCAAATCAAGGTAACGCCACTAGAAGTATCTCACCCATTCCATTCACCCCTAATGGAAGCAATTGTAGCAGAATTTAGGGCGATCGCCAAAACGATTAATTATCAATCTCCCCAAATCAGCTTAATTGGCAATTTAACTGGAGAATTTATCACTCATGAAATTGCCAACCCAGAATATTGGTGTCAGCATATTTGTGGCTGTGTAGAGTTTAACGCTAGTATCCAAACTTTATATAAATATAACCCGAGAATTTATTTAGAAATAGGACCAAATCCGATTTTATTGGGAATGACTAGCAAAATATACTCAGACCGAGGATTTACAGAGGAAACTCTCTGGCTACCTAGTTTACGTCGTGACTATAGAGATTGGCAGCAATTACTAGAAAGTTTAGGCAAACTATTTTTAGCAGGAATAAACATTGATTGGGAAGCCTTTTATCAAAACTATTCTCCACAACTAGTATCTCTGCCTACATATCCTTGGCAACGTCAATATTATTATCTCAAACCAGAATTCAAATCTCAACCAACAAATAACTATAAATTTACCCAAAAAATTAATTTACATAGCCAAAAATATTTAACAGACCATTGCCTAGATAAAACCCCAGTTTTACCAGCAAGTTTTTATCTAGAAATGGCCTTAAATGCTGCCCAAAAAATCAGCAAAAATTATTACTTAGAATCAATTAGTATAGAAGAATTATTAACTTTAAACCCTCAAAGAAATTATGATTTAGAAATAGAGGTAAATTCTCAAAATAATGATTATACCTTTGCCATTTACAGCCAAACAGAAAAAACTCTGTATAGTCAGGGAAAAATTATCTGTCAACAACCAGAAAAACTACCAGAAAAGAGCTTAAAATCAGTAAAAGCTATTTGTAATCAACCCTTAGAAGTTGTCCAACACTATCAAAACTGTCGCCGGGGTAACTTAAACTATGGTATTGAATTTCAAAAAATAAAAGCTATCTGGTTAACCAAAGAAGCAGGACTAAGTAAAATAGAAGTAGATTCAAAAACTTATAGCCCTCACTTACATCCTACTATTTTAGATGCCTGTTTTCAAGGAGTAGGGGCAATTATTGCCAATATAGATAGACAAAATAACTATTTACCTGTAGGTGTAGATAAAGTATACATACAGCAGCAATCAGAATCCTTATCACCAGAAATTTGGTGTTATTTTGAACTAAATAGTCCAGAATCTAATAAATCTAAAATCAAATTTAATTTAGAGATTTGGAATTACCAAGGAGAGAAAATTGGTATCATCCAAGGCTTATCTCTACAAGCCTTGCCATCTGAATCTCTTTTAACTAAATTAAATACATCTCCATCCTCAACACCATCACTGTATCAAGTAAACTGGCAATTACTTGAGAATATTAATGCAACTGCTGAATTAATAAATAACTGGTTAATTGTAGCTACCAGGGATAAATTAGCGAGAGAATTAGCAGAAAAAATAGAAGCAAAAGGAAAACAAGTTCAAATAATATCTACCCCAGACAAACTAGAAAAACTCCCTTGGCAAGAACAGAAACAAAAATTTGGTATTATTTATTTAGCACAAGAAAACCCAACAAATCTTACTCCAGAATTACCAGACTGTGAGAATCTCAGAAAGCTAATTCAAAGTCTACACAATCAAAAAAGATGTGAACAGCTTTTTGTCGTAACAAAAAACAGCCAAAGAGTGAGAGAAGACGATGCAACCATACAGCCATCCCTAGGCGCTTTGTGGGGATTAGCCAAAGTTATCCGCCAAGAATATCCAGATGTAAATTGTACCTGTATTGATGTAGAAACATTTAACCCAGAGGAAATAATTTTAGCCTTAACACAGAGAGAAACAGAAATAGCCTGTCGTCAAGGGAATATATATGTACCAAGATTAAATCAAATAACTCCAGAAACCCTCAACCACCCTTGGCAATTAAGAATTAGTGAGTATGGGGATTTAGATAAACTCAAAATTGTACCCTTACCTGCTGTAAACTTAGCAGCCGATGAAGTAGAAATCGCTGTATATACCACGGGATTAAACTTCCGTGACGTGCTTAATGCTCTAGGAATGCTGCAAAGATACTTACAAGAAAAAGGTATTGAAAAAGTAGAAGATATTCCCCTAGGAGGAGAATGCGCGGGTAAAATTATCGCCATTGGTGGGAATGTATCTGAATTTCGAGTAGGAGATGAAGTGATAGCAGCCTTAGCCTTAGGTAGTATAGCCAGTTCTGTCAAAGTCAAATCCCATTTAGTCATACACAAACCCTCTCATCTCAGCTTTACAGAAAGCGCTACTATTCCCACAGCTTTTTTAACCGCCTACTATAGCTTAATTACCCTTGCCAACTTACAAGCGGGAGAAAAAATACTAATTCACGCAGGCGCGGGAGGAGTAGGACAAGCAGCGATTCAAATTGCCCAAAATATTGGTGCAGAAATATTTGTGACAGCGAGTCCCAATAAATGGTCTAGATTAGCAGGGATGGGAATTAAACACATATTTAATTCTCGTACTCTTGACTATGCCGAAGAGATTAAAAGCCTTACTCAAGGGGTAGATGTGATTCTCAACAGTTTTAACGGCGACTATATAACCAAAAATCTAGAAATTATCGCTCCCCAGGGAAGATTTATTGAAATTGGAAAAATTGGTATTTGGAAACCAGAAGAAATCCACAACACAAGACCAAATATCAGTTACCATAGCTTTGATTTATTAGAAGTTGCGGCCAATCAACCTCAACTAGTTAAAAATCTGCTGCAACAGTTGAGAGAGATGTTTACTGCTAGACAATTAAAACCACTCCCTAAACAAGTCTTCTCCTTTAGAGAAGTAACCAAAGCCTTTCGCTATTTAGCTAATGCGAAACATATTGGCAAGGTAGTAATAACTATGCCTAACTTAGGGATTAGCAACCAAGCCAGCTATCTAATTACGGGAGGATGGGGTGGCTTAGGTTTACAAGTAGCAGGTTGGTTAATAGCTAATGGCGCTAAAAGTTTAATTTTACTAGGACGTAGTCAACCAGATTTAGAAGCAGTTGCAGAAATCAAATCTTGGCAAAATCAGGGAATAGAAATAGAATTAGTAAGTAATGACTTGCAAAATCCCGAATTTCTCCAGGAATTGTGTCAAAATCATCAAAACTTAAGGGGTATCATTCATACTGCTGGAGTTTTAGCTGACGGCTTACTGATTAATCAAACAGAAACAACTTTTCAACAAGTACTAGAACCAAAAGTAACTGGTAGTTGGCATCTTCATCAAGCCAGTTTAGAGATAGAACTAGACTTTTTTATCTGTTTTTCTTCAATTGTATCCCTGTTGGGTTCTCCAGGACAGAGTAATTATGTGGCAGCTAATGCCTATATGGATGCTTTGATGAATTACCGTAACCAATTAGGATTGCCTGGTTTAAGTATTAATTGGGGACCGTGGTTTAATAGGGGTATGGCTGCTGATTTAACCTCAACAGGTTATTTTGCTGATTTGGGAATAACAGAAATTATCCCCAATGTAGGTTTAAATCTATTGAGTGAATTAATTAGCAATAGAGATACACAGGTAGCTTGTGTAGCCATTGATTGGCCTCGATTTTTACAAAAAAATGTCCAGCAGTCTCACTCTAGTTTGTTAAGGGAATTTACTAGAGAAGTTGAATCTACTGCTATTGCTGCTGAGTCTTCTGAAGAAGGTATAAATAGTCTGGAATCTTTAATTGAGTATTTACAATCTCAACTAGCTTCAGTTTTAGGTTTTTCGGGAATTGAGGATATTGATATAGACAAATATTTTGCTGAGTTTGGATTAGATTCTCTGATGATGGTGGAGTTGAAAACTAAGTTAGAAAAAGATTTAAATATCTCTCTTGAGACTAGTATATTTTCTGAATATCCTTCAGTTTCTAATTTAGCTGATTATCTTAGCAATCAAGTAACTAATAATACTCCTTCTCCAACTCTTGATTCAACCTCTTCTATTCCTCCAGAATTTTATCAATTTTCCCTAAGTCAAGCCTATCAAGATTTACAAAAACGGTGTCAACAACTACAAACTTTTCCCAATCCTTTTTTTAAAACTCATGCAGGCTTACCGGGTAGTATAGTAACTATTGATGGCAAACAACTAATTAATTATGCCAGTTATAATTATTTAGGCTTAGCAGATTGCCCAGAAATAGTCCAAGAGGCGATAGCCGCAGTCAAAGAATATGGAACTTCTGTAGGCGCTAGTCGTGTTTTAGGGGGAGAAATACCTCTACATCAACAATTGGAGCAAGAAATAGCTGATTTCTTGGGTACTGAAGCCTGTATAGTGTATGTTAGTGGACATATAACCAATAGTTCTACTATTGGCCATTTATTCAACAAAAATGATTTAATTCTCTATGATACCTACGCACATAATAGCCTACGTCAAGGAGTAAATCTCTCGGGTGCAACCGCTATAGAATTTCCCCACAATGATACTCAAACCCTAGCTAAACTCTTAGAGAGAAACCGCCATCTGTATCAACAGACTTTAATTGTGGTAGAAGGAATTTATAGTGCTGATGGAGACTATCCCCCTTTACCGGAAATAGTAGCTTTAAAACACCAATATCAATGTTATTTACTAGTAGATGAAGCTCATTCTATAGGAGTAATGGGGCAAACTGGACGTGGAATTGGTGAATATTTCGGCATTAAGCGTCAAGATGTAGATTTATGGATGGGTACTTTGAGTAAATCCTTCGCTAGTTGTGGAGGTTATATCGCGGCTACTAGTCCGATTGTAGAATATCTTAAATATACCTCTCCAGGCTTTGTTTATAGTGTAGGAATGTCTCCGGCTAATGCAGCATCAGCTTTAGCGGCAGTAAGAATGCTTAAGTCTCAACCAGAGAGAGTGAAAAAGTTACAAGATGGTGTTAAAATATTTCAATCTGAAGCTCAAAATCTCGGTTTACATCAGTTCAAGCAATCTAATACTCCTATTATCCCCTTGATAGTGGGGAAATCTTCTTTAGCTTTACAACTATCTCATCAATTATTTGAACAAGGGGTAAATGTTTTACCGATGATTTATCCTTCGGTGCCAGAAAATCAGGCTCGTTTGCGTTTTTTCCTCACCTATAATCATACAGAGGAGCAAATTACTCAAACTTTAGCATCTCTACAAAAAATGAGTAATGAGTAATCAGTAATGAGTAATGAGTTATAGCAGTGACCGCAGTGGTGTTAACAACATTTATCACTAACTTTTCCCCCCAACCCCCCTTACCAAGGGGGGCTTTTCATCATTTTTGTCAACATCTATTGGCTCATTGCTATAATGCTAAATCCTTAAACGAGGATAGTGGGTAGTTTCATAAACTTATGGTGCGTTACACTTCGTTAACGCACCCTACAAAC
>NZ_JALKVM010000258.1:0-1770 GCF_057440575.1 Johannesbaptistia floridana | reverse complement strand
GTAAATTGTTGGGTTTCGTTCCTCAACCCAACCTACAGGCTTATTTATATAGCTATATAACCAATAAATAAACCAAGAATTTGGCGATCGCATTGGAAATGGAAAGCAGGAGTGACCTCAACCTACAGGCTAATGATTGAGTACAAGGTAAATTGTTGGGTTTCGTGACAAGGGCCCAACCTACAGGCTTATTTATATAGCTATATAACCAAGAAACAAACCAAGAATTTGGCGATCGCCTTTGAAATGGTAAGGTGTAGTGACCTCAACCTAACCTACTGGCTGAAAAACGCTATAAGCATTTAGGGAGCTTTAAAAGGAGGGGAGAAGGGAAGAGGGGGAGTAGGGAGTTAAAATGATAATAACTATTATTTTAAAGAGAGAATTATGACCAAAAAAGTAAATAGTCCAGATTATTCTGATTGGGATAAAGAAGAACAAATAAAACGGAATCAAACAGCTTTAAAGCTTTTAGAAGAAAGACGGCAAAAAACTTTACAAATTAATGACCAAGAAGCTCGTCAAAGACAAGAAGAGTTTGAAAGATTTAAACAGTTAATCGATCAATTTCGTCCTCAAGGTTCTAAACTTTATTCTGAAGATTAAACGAAGCGTTAAATTGGAAATATATTAACTTATAGCAGATTAAGTAGGGTGTGTTAGGGCGAAGCCCGTAACGCACCAAACATGAGTCTTGAAGTAATGAGTTTTGAAGTAATGAGTAAGAAGGTAGCCTGTAGCCTGTAGGTTGGGTTGAGGTCACGAAACCCAACAACTCACACCAAAGCATCAAAACCCTAATGTTACTGGTTGTGGATGAGTAATGAGTAATGAGTTTTGAAGTAATGAGTAATGAATTAATGCGATCGCGCTTCAAAATTGATTCTCGCCTGTTGGTCAATTTCTGTACTTTTGTACTGGCGTGCTTTGATATGAGCCAAAGAAAGAGGAAAGACACAATAACTCATAACTTATTTATATGGCTATATAACTGACGTAAATAAAACAAGAATTTGGCGATCGCATTGGAAATGGAAAGCAGGAGTGACCTCAACCTACAGGCTAATGATTGAGTACAAGGTAAATTGTTGGGTTTCGTGACAAGGGCCCAACCTACAGGCTTATTTATATAGCTATATAACCAAAAAACAAAACAAAAATTTGGCGATCGCCTTGGAAATGGTAAGATGTAGTGACCAAGTAAATTGTTGGGTTTCGTTCCTCAACCCAACCTACAGGCTTATTTATATAGCTATATAACCAATAAATAAACCAAGAATTTGGCGATCGCCTTTGAAATGGTAAGGTGTAGTGACCTCAACCTAACCTACTGGCTAATGATTCAGTAAATTGTTGGGTTTCGTGACAAGGGCCCAACCTACAGGCTTATTTATATAGCTATATAACCAAGAAACAAACCAAGAATTTGGCGATCGCCTTTGAAATGGTAAAATGTAGCAATTAAGTACCTTGTTGGGTTTCGTGACCTCAACCCAACCTACAGGCTTATTTATATAGCTATATAACCAAAAAACAAACCAAGAATTTGGCGATCGCCTTTGAAATGGTAAAATGTAGCAATTAAGTACCTTGTTGGGTTTCGTGACCTCAACCCAACCTACAGGCTTATTTATATAGCTATATAACCAAAAAACAAACCAAGAATTTGGCGATCGCCTTTGAAATGGTAAAATGTAGCAATTAAGTACCTTGTTGGGTTTCGTGACCTCAACCCAACCTACAGGCTTATTTATATAGCTATATAACCAA
>NZ_JALKVM010000257.1:0-1772 GCF_057440575.1 Johannesbaptistia floridana | reverse complement strand
CTGCGCTAGCATTTGTGAATTGAGACGAAAATGGTAAATTTAGAATCCGGCACGTTACGTAGCCGGGCCGTTGGGTGCAAGCCCTACCGGGGGGAGTCATCCCGCCCGCCCGGCACTGCGCACATCCTCGCCTTAGGGCTCTTATGTGCGGCAATTGCTCGGGCTCACAGCCAACCCGCCCTGCACCCAACACAGGGCTACACACAATGGGGGTAAAGTCTTAGAAATGAAAAGTGTGGGTAAGAAATCCGCACAGTCAGCAAAAAGCCAAGCTTCGCCAATTTCGTCTTTTTGCTGTCTGCGCTGTATATTTGAATCAAGACCAGAAAGGGTTGATGGAAAAATCCCCCACTGCGTGTAGCCTGGCCGTTCTGTGCAATTAAAAAAAGATGAAAAAGTTCAAAAGACTTCCTAATAACAAAAAGGTCTTAGAAGATTCATTTAGACTCATTTCGGAATTTGAATCAACTAAAAGAGTTGAAGTATTTATTAAAGAACCGCATAATCGATCAGTAAGTGGTAAGCTTACAAAGGATGGTAAAGGTTGTTTTCATATAAACTTTAGCAATGCTGATTTTTTATTTTCGATTGATGGTTTAAACCAGTCTCGTATAAAGCTGAATGATTACGAAGTCGAAATCACAAGTAGTTTTTTTAAACAGAAAAAAGTCGATATAAAAAACGGACAAAGAAGCACTAATTCTCTATATGAGTTACTTGGTTTTTTCGATAAGACTATAGAACTTAATAAGAACTATTACATAAGATCCATTATCCAAACATCTTTGAGTCTTCCACAGCTGATTTTTATATTTGAAACTGTAACACATGAAATAGATGAAATATCTTACAGCAGCAATTGCTTGAGGTTGAATGTAGGTGAAATTAGCTATGATTTATTCCATGTTGAAAAAGAAGGAAGAGCTTATATAATCATTGAATCTATTAGTCCAACGCATTTTAATAGTTTCTTGTTCGCACAAAATATAATTTTAATTGCTTATGGGTTTTTTACAGGGTTAAATCCTGGAGACGAAGTATTTTATTTATTCTCGGGGAATAGATTTTTTAGTGAAAAACCAAAGCTTGGATACTCAGAACTTCGCAGTGAGTATAAACACTATTGGATTCCTGTTTTTACAAATCCGAATGGGAAGGGCATCAATGAAGACAAGATTAGCCCTTCAAATAAAGAAAGAATTACTGAGGTAGATTTAGAAACCTTTAATAAGCTTTTAGAGACGATGTATCAAAATGATGAATTTAAATATACACTCAATTTGATAAATGAATCATGCAATTCAACTTTAAATGTTCAACCTAGCGGATTTGCTGTTGCATTAGAATCTTTAACCAAAATTTATTCACCAAAAGAGAATGGGTTGATTTATCCAATAAAAAAAAGGTTTGAATCTGCTTTTATTGATAAAATACTCGACATTATTGAGGTTAATGAAAGCGAGTTTGATTATATTCAGAAAATCAAGAATAGGGTTCGGTCAATCAATCAGCCTATCAATAAGAAGCATCTAAGGAATGACGAAAAATTGAGTATGCCTTTTAAAGATGAGAACATTCCATTAAATGAAAACGACTATGAAGCCTTAAGCGTAAGAAATGATTTACTACATGGAAATATTGGCTTAATAAGCAATACAGACAGTTTCGAGACACCTGTGGAAATGGATAAAAAAGTCCTTTACTTTTCGTTGAAACTATTAGAGTTGTTGATGTATGAAGATCAAGCAGTTAGCTGGAAATTCCATAATCCT
>NZ_JALKVM010000256.1:0-10605 GCF_057440575.1 Johannesbaptistia floridana | reverse complement strand
ATGAACTTTTTCTGAGGTTAATTTAGTACATAAGTACTGGTGCTTTGATATGAGGTACACCGGATCCTTCAGTTTAAGCTTGTTGTCACCCTGTCAATTTAGATACTCTAAAGCTGATCACTGGCATCTTTAGTTATTAGCTGTAGTTGCTTCTCTTGATTTTCTAAAGGAGCAATTCCGGCAATATCTAGAATTTGAGGAATTAAATCTTCTCGTTTAACTGCCATGATATGTACCCCTTGACAGATTTGTTGAGCTAACTTAATTTGTTCTGCGGCTATTTTCATCCCCTCTAATAATGGCTCTTTAGCTTCAGCGAGGCGCTCAATTGTGCTGTCAGGAATATTTACCCCAGGCACGTAACGATTGATAAATTTAGCATTTTTAGCTGATTTGAGTAAAAATATCCCTGCTAGTACTGGTTTATCATAATTACCAGCAATTTCTGACATAAATTTCTCTAGGCGATCAAAGTCTGTAATTAACTGACTTTGGAAAAACTGTGCTCCAGAAGCGATTTTTTGCTCAAATCGCTTCTGTAAACTTGACCAACTCTTGATTTGAGGGTCTACTGCTCCTCCGGGAAAGAGTTTTGGTGCTCCATCAGTTAAAGGTTGATCATTGGCATCAAAGCCTTGATTGAGTTTAGATATTAATTTTAATAGTCTCACTGATTCTAACTCAAATACTGCTTTTGCCTGTACTTGATCTCCTGCTTTCACGGGATCTCCTGTTAAAGCCAAAATATTAGTAATTCCTAAAGCATTTGCTCCCATTAAATCTGCTTGTAAGGCTATGGAATTGCGATCGCGTCCCGTCATCTGACAAATTGGCTCTATTCCTTGTTGTAACAATACTGTACAGGCTGCCCAGGAAGCCATTCTCATTACCGCTCTACTTCCATCTGTCACATTAACGGCATGAACCCGAGGTTTTAGGAGTTTACCTATACTCACTACATGCTCTAACTTAACACCTTTGGGAGGAGTCACTTCAGCAGTAATTAAAAACTCTTGATTTTGAATAGCTTGACTGAACTTATTTTTCATAATTTTTGCCGTTAATTTTTTAGTTTTTTTCTAGGTTTGGTAAATAGCCGAAAGCATCTTTGACTTTTAGCAAAGTTTTGTGAGCAACTTCACTAGCTTTGTGAGCACCTTCTCTCAAAACTGAATCTAGGTAGGAGCGCTCTTCAGTTATTTCTTTATATTTCGTCTGTATTGGTTCTAAAGCCTTGATAGTTGTTTCTGTCAGTAGTGGTTTAAATTGTCCCCAACCCATATCTTGACATTCTGTAGCAACTTCTGCAAAAGATTTCCCTGACAGTAAGGCATATAGAGTTAACAAATTATTACATTCTGGTCGCTCTGGCTTGTCAAACTCTAAGCCTTTTATCGGATCTGTTTTACAACGTTTAATTTTTTTACTTATTGACTCAGGAGAATCCAAAAGATTAATTCTACTCAATTCCGAGGGGTCTGATTTGGACATTTTGCGAGTGCCATCAGTCAAACTCATTACCCTAGCCCCTTCTTTACGAATCAAAGGTTCAGGAAGTTTTAAAACTGGTGCGTCTGGTTTCCCGAATTGATCATTTATACGTATAGCGATATCCCGAGTCAATTCTAAATGTTGTTTTTGATCTTCTCCTACTGGTACTAAATCTGCCTCATATAATAGAATATCTGCCGCCATCAGTACTGGATAGTCAAGTAAACCTACACTTACATTTTCCCCTTGTTTAACGGCTTTTTCCTTAAATTGAATCATTCTCTCTAACCAATTTAGAGGAGTTATACAGTTAAGTAACCAGGCTAATTCACTATGGGCGCTAATGTGTGACTGAACAAAAATAGTTGAGTTGTTTAAATCTATTCCACAGGCTAAATACAAAGCCGCAACACTATAGGTATCGTGGGCTAGAGTCGCTGGATTATGGGGGACAGTAATAGCGTGTAAATCTACTACACAGAAAAAGTTATCATATTCATCTTGTTTTTCTACCCAGTTACGGATAGCACCTAGATAGTTACCTAGGTGCAAATTTCCTGTGGGTTGTACTCCAGAGAGTACTCGCTTTTTACTCATCTTGAATAATCATCGATTTTATTTTTTCTTAATTATTCCACATTTTATTAGTTTCGGCGAGATAATTCAACCGGGAGGCCATTTCATCTGGCGATCGCCTAATATATGTAAATGTAAATGATATACTGTTTGTCCTCCATCCTCACCATTATTAATTACTACTCGATAACCATTAGTTAAACCTGCTTCTTGGGCTATTTTCGGAATACATAATAGTAAATGTCCTAATAGTTCTTTATCTTCGGCTTTAGTGTCGTCTAAGTTGACTATGGGTTTCTTAGGAATAACTAAAATATGAGTAGGTGCTTGGGGATTAATATCTGTAAAAGCAAGGGCCAAGTCATCTTCATAGACTATATTAGCGGGAATTTCCTTCCGTATAATTTTACTAAAAATGGTTTCTGTCATCATCATTGATTAATAAATATTGTAAATATTTTAGCGGAAACTTCGTACTTATTCTATATCCTGTAGGTTGGGCCCTTGGTCACTACACCCAACAATTTACCTCTTATATTAAGTCCGTTTAATTAGTTATAGCGTTTATCTCAGTCCTGACACTTTTCTGGTATAACTGAGTTATACTAGAAAAGAGTTAGGAGAAAATAAACGTGAAAACAGCAATTTCAATTCCTGATGACATTTTTACAGAAGCAGAAAACTTAGCTCAAAAACTTCATATTAGTCGGAGTGAGCTTTATACTAAAGCCATTACTGCTTATTTAAAAAATTCTCGTTCTTCTCAAATCACGGAAAAGCTCAATCAAGTTTATCAAGATACAGATAGTCAACTGCCCCAAGACATTACACAAATGCAATTGAGTTCGATAGAGAAAGAACAATGGTGATTCATCGAGGGGATATTTGGTGGGCTAATCTTCCATCACCTGTAGGGAGTGAACCTGGATATCGTCGTCCTGTTTTAATTGTTCAAGATGATGGGTTTAACCGCAGTCAAATTCAAACCGTCATTGCTGTTATTTTGACCTCAAATCTAAACTTGAGCAAAGCTCCAGGCAATGTTTATTTACCAAGAAATCAAACCTCATTACCAAAGGATTCAGTGGTAAATGTTTCACAAATTGTCACTATCGATAAAGCTTTTTTAACTGAGAAAATAACTTGTTTAGATGAAGATTTGATGGAAGGAATTGATGAAGGATTACGTTTGGTTTTGTATCTTTAACCTGGAGTTTAGTCTAAACTCCAGCTACTGGTGACACAATAATTAATTCTCCATCGGCGCTTAGTTCTAATGATACATCAGGATTAATTTGACAAAGTTCATAAAAATTAGTTGGTGTAAGTGTGGTTAATGACTTTAAATTTAAGATAGTTGTCATCAAAATTCTTTTTTTTTGAAATCTTTCTTAAACTTTATTCTAAAATAGTTTGATAATATTTACCCCAAATAGCAGCAGCTTGACTACTACTCCCCCAAGTAGGACTGTTATCATCATTACCTAACCAAATTCCTGTGGCTAGTTGATTTTGCAATAAGTAACCAATAAACCATAAATCCACATTGCGGTCTGTTGTTCCGGTTTTTCCCGCTTCTCCTTCTCCTAAATCAGCTGCTCTCCCTGTACCATTTATAACTACTGATTGCATTAACTCTGTGAGTTGATTAGCAACTTGCGGGGAAATAGCCCTAGTAGTAATATCAGGTTGTGAATTATAGTTATAGATTTCTCGACAACTACTAGGTTGTGAAGAGTCTTGACAATCATTACCATCTCTGATGCGGCGAATAGCGTGGGGTTTATACCAAACACCTCCATTAGCGATCGCCCCATAAGCTCCCGTTATTTCTAATAAGTTTACCTCACTTTGGCCTAATATTAACCCTGGCACTGCTTGTAGGGGAGATTCTATTCTAAATCTGCGGGCCATTTCCACTACCTTTTTTAAACCTACATCTTGAGCGATGCGCAAGGCTACCACATTTTCTGATTGAGCTAGACCTGTATACATATCTATATTACCTTGACTGCGCTCACAGGATTGATATTTTTGACCTTGCCAAATCAAACCATCACAGGAGTAAGTCTTGTAGGGTGAAATTCCTGTTTCTAAAGCTGCTGCGTAGGCAAAAATCTTAAAAGTCGAACCCGGTTGTCTTTGGGCTTGAGTAACCCGATTAAATTGACTCTCCCTGTAGTCTTTACCGCCAATCATGGCCACAATTTCGCCGTTTTCACTATTTATAGTCACCAAAGCCCCCTGACTTAAATTAAAACGGTTAACACTATCTTTGAGATACTCATTAAAAGCTGTTTCCGCCTTGGTTTGTAAATCTACATCTAGAGATGTTTCTACAATAAAGTTACCTTCTGCGGCTACGGAAGCCCCAAGAATTCTATTTAACTCCTTAAATACATAACTATAAAAATAGGGAGCGATAATATTACTAAAAGCATCATGGGCAGAAGGAGTAACCTCAATACGCGATCGCCTAGCGCGGTCTGCCTCTTCTTGCGTAATCATATTTAAATCAGCCATACGCTCAATAACTCGGTTTCTCAAAGCCACAGCAGTATCATAGTCTTGAACAGGATTATAACTGTTAGGTGCCGGAAGAATGGCTACGAGGGTAGCAGCTTCAGCAATGGTTAAATCAGCGGCAGACTTATTAAAATACAATTGAGAGGCATCTTCAAAGCCAAAATTATTTAAACCTAAATAAACACGATTTAAATAGGTTCTCAAAATTTCATCTTTACTATAGGTGGCTTCTAACTTGAGAGCAACTATCATTTCTCGTAACTTACGTGATGTAGTATTTTCTCTGCCCACCTGGGGAAATAAACTTCTAGCTAGTTGCTGAGTGAGAGTGCTTGCACCTTGACGAATTTCTTGATTTTCGACATTAATTAAAATAGCTCTAAGAATGCCCAGGGGATCTACCCCTAAATGCCAATAAAAACGGGTATCTTCCGAAGCGATGACAGCTTGGGGTAAATAGGGTGAAAAATCAGATAACTGCTTTAATTCTTGATGGGTTTCTTGACGTGCCGGAGTTAAGGGGGTACCATCCTCAGTATAGATAACTATGGGGCCATTTCCTCCGCTAGGTAGAGGAGATACATCAAATTGAGTCCAGGCTATAAACAGGAATAAACAGCCAATCACTGTAGATCCTAAGACACCATAGAGAAGATAACGTAAAAGATTAATCCACCAAGGACGGGGATAGATATATTTAATTTTAATAGAGGTAGCTAACTCAGGAGGACCAAGATTAATCAAGTTACCATGGTATATAGAACAAGTGCCGAGACGAGATTTGCCACGAAAAGTACCATTAGTTGAATCTTGGTCTCTTAAAAGAAAAGAGCGTTTATTGAGAGGATCTCGACGGATGGTAAAATGTACCTGACTAACTACAGAATCAGGGATAACGATATCACAGGAACGTCCATCACGTCCAATGGCATAGCGATCGCCTAATAGGGGATATTTTTTCGGACTAGTATCGCTATTGTCGTATACTAATAATTCTGGTACTTTAGCGTTTTTTTTCAGTTGAATTTTGGCTAAATTAATTTTAGCTTGGATAGTTTGCACTGCTTGAGTGAAAACTTGAGTCACTTGATTTTGTGATTGATTGCTCATAAGATTAAGAATAGTTATGATTCATGGTTTTTTTGTTTTTTTGCTAATTTTAATTTATTGAGATTAGGTAAAGATTTAGAAATAGTTTGCCATAACCATTGACCATCTTTACCGAGAAATAAATTAGGTTTAATATAAACTAATAATAGGACAAAAATTAGAGTAATTATTGTGGATAAAATTAAAACTAAATAAGCAGGAAAGTTTAAATTTCTCCACAGGGTAGCATTAGACCAAACAGTTAACCCAGTAACTAAACTTAAGGGTAAAGCTACACCATGACTCATAACTACTGTTTGCCAATCAATACAAGTTAATTTGACCACAAAACGAGTTAACAGCAGGTATTGTACAACTAAAGCAATGGTTACCCCTAGGGTAACACCTTCAATCCCATAGTCTAAACCCAAGATTGCACCTCCTACCACACAGACAGTGAAGATAAATTTTAGCCAAGCCATTTGATACATTTGACCAGAAGAACGAATAAAAGCCCCAGTAGTTTGATCGCTAAAACGGAAAAATGTTCCCAATGCTAAAATCTGAAAAGGTGCAATTACTCCAGTCCATTGAGAACCAAGTAATACTACAATAATTTCCCTAGCTAAAAAAAACATTCCTATACTGAGAGGAAAAATCATCAGAGAAACAATTGTTAAATTACGACGATAAGCCCTAGCTAGACGTTCTCTATCTTCTTGTACCTTTGCTAAGCTAGAAAATAAGACTCGATTCATGGCATATCCCAGATTAGCCGCCGGAAGATTCATCAGGTTATAGGCTTTAGTATATAAACCCAAGGCTTCTAAACCCAAACCTCTACTAATTACTAAATAATCACCCTTCATTGCCCAGTATTGTAGAAAATTAGTGAGAATAAATCCACCACCGAGACTAGTTAATTCTTTGATGGTTTTTATATCTAATTGGGGTTGCTTAGGATGGGAGGCAAAATACAAGGCTGCTAAACTTCTAATGGTAATTTGAACGGTATAAGCTAAAACTAGAGACCAAACACCATAACCGAGTAAAGCGAGAATCACCGCCACAACACCATAACCAATAGCATAGGAAACAACCTGTATAGTAGAGAGAAGGCGAAACCTCATTTCTCTTTCCATGACAGCTTCTGAGACTATAGCTAAACTACGCAGGGGAAAAGTTAGAGCAAAAAAGCGGATAATGGGGATAGTTTCCTGATTGTTTAAAAAAGCAGCGCATAAAGGGGCAATTAACCATAAAACTAATCCACTCAGTAAACCAAAAATCACAGAAATTGTAAAACCAGTACGAAGATGTCTAGTTTCTAAATTCGGTAATTGAACTAAGGGAGGACCAATTCCTAGGGGATAGTTTTCTACAAATCTAACCACAATCATCGCCGCTGCCATTAAACCGAATTCAATTGGGGTTAATAGACGGGATAAAATAACCGTTTGAACTACTTGGATGAGTAGTTTTAAACCTGTACTGGAAAAAAGCCAAAAGATAGAACCTAAACTACGGGAGGCCAGATTTTTAGAAATAGGAGGTTTTTTATTCATTGGGGTTAATAAAAGCAATCAGTATAATTAGTAGACAGAGGAAGATACATTCTGTCCATTCGACTACGGCGCCATAGGTATCTCCAGTAAAACCATCTAATTGTCGGTAAAACCAAAAATTAGTACCTAGACAAGTTATTATACCGATAAAAATTACTCCAATTCCTAATAACCATTGTCCCCATGTAGCTAAGACAGCGCTGAGACTGATTAATACTATTAAACCCATTAGCCAATCTTGAGGTAACTGTATGGTTTGTTTGTGAAATGCCCCTTTTCCTTCGGGTTTGAGATAGGGGTAGTGGGAAATCGCCCATACCTGTGCCCATCTTCCCCATCCTGGGGCGAAAATCAATCCCAACCAGCGATCGCCATCTAAGTCAATCAAAGCGCTATACTTTAGTAACAGTAAGATAATGGCTGCCATAATGGCAAAAGCACCAGATCTACTATCCTGCATTACCTGTAGACGTTTTTCCCTATCTAACACAGCTAAGCCATCGGCGGTATCCATCACTCCATCTAAATGTAACCCGCCGCTAAGTACAATCCATAGACCTAAAATTACTGCTGTGCGAGTTAATAGGGGTAAATGTAATTGCAGTAGGGTAAAATCAGCTATGTATAGTAAGCCACCTATCATTAAGCCTATAATTGGTGCCCATCTGGCAATTCTTTCTATTTCTAAGGGCCAATCTTTGGGTAAGGGGAAAATGGTATAGAATACAATACTTCCGAGGAATGATTGAATAGTCTTACTCACAGGTTTATCCCAATTTACATTAATTATATAGGGTTTTTCGGTGCAAGATATAAGTCCCACCAAAACAGCTCAAAGGATTTGTGTCCCCAATTATAAGTATAAATACTTAAAAAATAATTAGCGCATTCTAAATTTTGGTTATAATCATAGTGTTATAGTAAGTCTTTGAGTAGATAGAATCACATACACGATTGATATTAGAGCTTTTACTGATGCTATTAGCGATCGCACTTTAGAGTAAAAACTAAAGAAGGTTAAAGGGCGATCGCATCTTTGATTTTTAAGATAATTACATATTTTTAACACCATAACCATGACTGCTATAAAATTAACTAATAAACCTTACATAATTTCGGCTATGAGTTTATTTAACCAAATCCTCTCCGCTTTAGATAATCCAGAACAAGAAGCAAGTTCTAATCAAATAGGCGACATTGTTAATAATGTAGAACAATTGAGTAATGATTATCAAACTAATCCCGATACTTTGCAATCTGCCTTATCAGTAGTAGGTCAATATGTTCGCGGTTCTCTACAACAAAAGCGATCCCTTGAGGGAGAAGAAGGAGCACAAAATCTAATTAATCAATTCGCAAATAGTCAAGGAAGTAATCAACTACTCTCAAGCTTGTTTACTACCCCGATGCTTGAACAAATGATCAGGGAAATCTCTCAGAAAACAGGATTGCCATTGAATATCATACAACCTATGCTGCCATCCCTAGTTAATATAGTTATGAAATTATTAAAAACTGGTACTTTTACTCAAAATCCTCTAGTAAATTCGGTTCTGGGGAACTTTTTAGATGCTGATAGAGATGGAGATGTAGATATTGCTGATGCTTTAGCGATCGCTTCGCGTTATCTTAAATCTCGTTAATTATTAGTTCAAATTACAATTATCAATGTTTATCTCTAATCGTTTCTGTAGACAAATTGCCGCTTTGATTGTTTATGTAATTTTGGGATTTAGTTTAGTTATCTGTTGGGGAAAGGTTTTGTCTCTACAGGCTCAAAGCTTGCGTCCACAAGAAGTAGCAGCCGAAGTTTACCAAAAGTTACCGGAGTTTCCTCGGGAAAATCAATATATAAATCAAAGCAGTAACAAAGTTGATGAAGACAATACCTTGATGAGTCGCTTCATTAGCTATCATCAATATGTAAAAAATCGACCAACTAAGTTTCGTTTAGATTGGAAGTTAACTTTAGCTGATTATTTAGGGGCTCACGAAACAATCTTAGCAGAAAGATATCCTGGTTATAAGACTCTTACTGCTAATCCCTTAGCTGGAGATTTAGAAGTGATTAGAGGTTTAAACTTGCGACAACGCAATGAATTAGTAGCTGTGTTGATGAGTATTTATAATCCCTCAACACCAACGCCACAAACAGAACCAGAAAATAATACCGAGACACAATCAGAACCAAACTTAAATCTCCCTCAACCCGGAGACGCTGAATTACTGCTGCCATAATGGAACGTTTTCTCAAAAGTGGTAAAGGTTGGCGTATTGGTTGGGATGCCAGCGCTACTCTTTATAAGGGTTTAGTAGGCGCTGATGAATGGGCGATTGAATTAACAGAAGCTGAGTTTACAGATTTTAGCCGTTTATTTAGTCAGCTAAGAGAAACTATGATTCAGATGGAAACAGAATTAATGGATGAAGAACAAATTACCTGTGAAGCTGAAACTGATTTACTCTGGTTAGAGGTGCATGGTTATCCTCAAGCTTATGATTTGCGTTTGATTCTTAATCAGGGTAGACGTTGTGAGGGGAATTGGTCTCCTGAAGCGGTGCCAGAGTTATTTACTGCTTTAGAAAGATTAACTGTTTTTTAGCTTGACTATTTGTTTAGTTTATTTGTATAATCAATAAATGTGAAAACGGGGCGTAGCGCAGCTTGGTAGCGCACCACTTTGGGGTAGTGGGGGTCGTGGGTTCAAATCCCGCCGCTCCGATTTAAATAGAAGCTTTTAACCATTAGGGTTTTAAGCTTTTTTTTAATGCTGTTTATCTACATGTTTGAGCGTAAGCATTTGTAGCATTTGTAGGGTGCGTTAGCGTGCGCGTAACGCACCATAATTAAGTTATTATACATATCCTGGTAAGTGTTGATCTTAGGAATCGCTTTTTCTGAGGAGCATACATTAAACATGGGGCGCAAGCCTTGCGCCCCTACAGAAGAATAATAGTTTTTCTTAACATACTTTCTATAACTTAATATGAACATTAACCTGTTCATAAGTAAAATTGACAGCGGATTCTTGACACCTAGCGATCGCCTATAATATTAATCTAGATACTTATTTATACTATCCGACTCATAAACCTAGTTATTATTTTCTCTATTTATTGGACTTTAGTCCAACTACGAACCTAGTTTTTAACTGGGGTATATAAACCGGATTTGGTATTATACATTGATTAAGTTGAGCGATCGCCAATTAATTTACTAGATGATTAGGCCAAAAAGCTGCTTCCATACGAGTAGCAGTATTAAAAATTTCCTGTAATTGGTCGAGTTTGTGAATACTATTATAGCGATCGCCTATAATATTAATCTAGATACTTATTTATACTATCCGACTCATAA